>NZ_NCAS01000033.1:0-50128 GCF_002255515.1 Acidiphilium sp. 20-67-58
ATTTCCTCGCTGGTATTTGCCTCGTCCTCGCCGTCACATCTTGGATCAGTTGAGTCCAGAGCCTAGAGCATCATCCGATCAGATGGAATCATCTGATCGAATAAAGATGCTCGACTTATCAATATGCTAGAGCACTACATCCGATCCAATCGGATCGGAAAGTGCTCTAGCGCGGGGGCGGCGGAGCAATCCCCAGCCGCGCCAGCAGCCTTGCATCCCCGGGTGTGACGACATCCGCCAGCGTATAGCGGTCGAACACCGCGAGCAGTGCCGCCTGCGCCTCGTTCATCACCCCGTGCAACCCGCAACAGCCGCCGATCGCGCAGGCCCCGCCCTCCTGGCAGGTCACCAGCGCGAGGCTCGGCTCCATCGCCCGCACCACCTCGCCGAGCCCGATCCGCTCTGCCGGCCGCGCGAGCCGCATTCCGCCATTGCGGCCGCGAATGGTCTCGACCAGCCCTTTCTGGCCGAGCGCGTGCGCCACCTTGGTCAGATGGTTCTCCGAAATCCCGTAGGCGGAAGCCACTTCCGGGATCGACGCATGATCGTCCGGCCGCAACGCGAGGAAAATCAGCGCCCGCAGGCCGTAATCGGTGAACATTGTGAGATGCATTCACCACCCCTAACGCCGCCGCCGCGCCGGATCAACGAAATTGCATTTCCTCGGCGTGGATCTGCGCCGCCGGCACGCCATGACGTCGCGCCGTCGCGACCACCGCCTCGACCAGACGCGGCGGGCCGCAGACATAGACATCCGGCTTGTTCGCGGCTGTTGCGAGGAATCTGTCGAGCGCCTCGGCCGCAGTGCCGACGAACCCCGCCCAGTCGCCCTCCGGATGCCAGATCGCGGTGGTCACCGCGAGGGCGGGCAGCTGTGTGGCGAGATCGGCGATCTCCGCGGTCGCGAACAATTCCGCCTCGCGATTGGCGCCGAACATCAGGTGCGTCTCCTGCATGTCCTGGAAGTCGGCGAGATGGCGCAGCATCGAGAGCAGCGGCGCGAGGCCGCAGCCTCCGCCCACGAGGCAGCGCGGCCGCGGGCTCGTGTCGTCGAGGGTGAACCGCCCGAGCGGGCCGCGCAGCGAGAGCGCATCGCCCGGCTTCGCCCCGGCGCCGAGCCAGGTCGAGAACGCCCCGCCCGGCACGAGCCGGATCAGGAACTCCATCCGCCCGTCCCAGTTCGGCAGGTTGGCCAGCGAATAGGCGCGGCGGATCCCGGCGCCCGGAATCGCCACCTCCATGTATTGGCCCGGCACGAAATCAGCGGCCTCGCCGTATTCGGCGTCCGGCAGCAGGCGCAGGACGAGCGAAACGGCGCTCGCCCCCGCCGGCGCGATCCGCTCGATCACCGCCTCGCGCGTCGGCGCGCGGTGCCGCAGGATCGCCGACTCGGCATAAGGCAACGCCACCGTCATGTCGGAGGTCGGGCGGCACTGGCAGAGCAGCACGTCGCGGGTCATCGTCTCGCCAGGCTGCCCGCCGGCATCGTGGTCGCCGCTGGCGATTTCGGCGCGGCACAGGCCGCAACTGCCCTCATGGCACATCGAGGGCAGGAACAGCCCGGCTGCCTCGGCGGCGGCGAGCACGGTCTCGCCCGGCGGGCAGATGACGCCGAGGCGTGCCCCGTCGCGCGTGAAAAGGGTGATGTCGCTCATTGTTCGGTTCCTGGCGGTTCCTGGGGGTCGATCCCCGGTTCGGATGCGGATGCGGATGCGGGGGCCGGGGCGGCGCGTGGCCGTCCCGGCTTGTGATCGTTAGAGCACTTTCCGATCCTTCCGGATCGGATGTAGTGCTCTATCTTTTTGACAAATAGAGCATCTTTATCCGATCAGATGATTCTATCTGATCGGATGATGCTCTAGGCCGCCGCCTTCGGCGCGAGTGCGTCGGCGATGTCGGCCTCGGCCGAGGTGATCGGCCGCACCCCGAAGCGGTTGACCAGGATGTCGAGCAGCGCCGGCGTCAGGAAGCCCGGCAGCGTCGGCCCAAGCCGGACATTGCGCACCCCGAGTGCCAGCAGCGTCAGGAACACCGCCGCCGCCTTCTGCTCGAACCACGAAATCACCAGCGACAGCGGCAACTCGTTCACCCCGCAGCCAAAGGCCCCGGCCAGCGCCTGGGCGATCACCAGCGCCGAATAGGCGTCGTTGCACTGGCCGATATCGAGCAGCCGCGGCAGCCCGCCGATCGTGCCGAATTCGTGCGTGTTGAAGCGGTACTTGCCGCAGCCCAGCGTCAGCACCACCGTGTCGCACGGCGCCTGCTCGGCGAACTCGGTATAGTAGTTGCGGCCGGGGGCAGCGCCGTCGCAGCCGCCGATCAGGAAGAAATGCCGGATCGCGCCGGATTTCACCGCGCCGATCACCTGCTCCGCCGCCCCCAGCACGGCCTCGCGCCCGAAGCCGGTGGTCACCGTCCGCTCCGGCCCGGTGCGGCTGAACCCCGGCAGCGCCTTCGCCGCCTGCACCACCGGCGCGAAATCGCCATCGGCGATGTGCCGCAGCCCCGGCCAGCCCACCGGCCCGGCGGTGAAGATGCGGTTGCGATAGAGCGGCTGCGGCTCGATCAGGCAGTTCGATGTCATCACGATCGGGCCGGGGAAGGCGGCGAACTCGGCCTGCTGGTTCTGCCAGGCGGTGCCGTAATTGCCGGCGAGATGCGGATAGGCGTGCAGCTTCGGATAGCCATGCGCCGGCAGCATCTCGCCATGGGTATAGACGTTGATGCCGGTCCCCTTCGTCGCTTCCAGGATCGCGTGCAGGTCGCGCAGATCATGCCCCGACACCAGGATCGCCTTGCCCTCGACCGGCGTGATCCGCACCGGCGTCGGCACCGGCGTGCCATAGGTGCCGGTATTCGCCGCATCCAGCGCTTCCATCACGATGAAATTGATGCGCCCGAGCGCCAGCGCCTCCTCCAGCATCGCCTCGAGATCGACCGGATCGCCGGCGAGCAGGTCGAGCACCCGCGCCACCCCTTCGGCGATCGCCGTGCGGGTCTCGCCCAGCACCTCGGCATGATGGGCATAGGCGGCAACCCCCTTGAGGCCATAGAGCAGCAGGGCGCGCATGCCGATCACGTCCTCGCCCGCCGCTTCGGCGCCGGCGCGCACGCTGGCGACATGCGCCTGCGCCAGCAGCCCCACCAGCGAATCGGCGGGCACGAACGACGCCGGCCCGCCCGGCACCTCCGGCGCCTGCCCGGCCGCGCGCGCCGCCGCCGCATGGGCGTCGCGCAGCCGGTCGCGCAATTGCGCCGCCCGCGCGATCATCTCGACGAAGCGGGTCCGGTTGAAATTCACATTGGTCAGCGTGGTGAACAGCGCATACAGCACGAAACTGTCCGCCGCCTCGTCCCGCTGCCCGAACGCCTGCAACCGCGTCAGATACTGGCCGATGCCCTTGAGCTGATGGATCAGCACATCCTGAAGGTCGGCCGTCGCCTCGTCCTTGCCGCACACACCCTTCGCCCCGCCGCAGCCGGCGGCCCCGGTCTCGGAGTGCATCGTCTGTTCGCACTGAAAGCAAAACATGAAATCCGGTTCCCTTCGCTGGTGATCCTCCCGGGCGGGGCCGTGCGGCCGGCGCCAAAAGGCTCATTTCAAATGACTGTTAAAATCCGCCCCTGCCTTGATCTGGATCACGCGGGCGCATGATCAGGTCGCCTGCATCACGCGGGCGCGCGATCAGGTCGTCCGCTTGCGAAACAGCCAGGCGGCGAGGCCAAGATTGACCGCGCCGATCGCCGCCATCGGCCAGAGCTGCCCGGCGAGCGTTGCGAATCCCGCCCCTTCGAGAAAGGTCGCCCGCACGATCACCAGCATGTAGCGCAGCGGATTGACCAGCGTGATCCGCTCGACCCAGAGCGGCATGTTGGCGATCGGCGTGGCGAAGCCCGACAGGATCACCGAGGGCACCATGAACAGGAACGCGCCGAGCAGCGCCTGCTGCTGCGTTGCCGAGACCGCCGAAATCGCCAGCCCCACGCCGGTGACGGCGGTGACGAACAGCAGCAGCCCGGCATAGAGCGCGCCGATACTCCCGCGCAGCGGCACATGAAACCAGAACACCGCGGCGAGCACGATCACGCTCGCCTCCACCATGCCGATCAGCAGCCCCGGCACGCTCTTGCCGATCAGGATGTCGAGCTCTGTCAGCGGCGTGACCAGCAGCTGGTCAAAGGTCCCCGCCTCGCGCTCGCGCGCGACCGACAGCCCGATCACCACCAGCGTCACCACCTGGGTGAGCAGCGCCACGATCCCCGGCACCACGAACCATTGCGAGCGCAGCGCCGGATTGTAGCGCGCCCGGATCACCACATGCGCCGGCGGCCCGCGCCCGCCGCGCGCCGCCCGCCACGCATCGTCGAAGCCGGTGAGGATGGTGTTCGCATACCCCTCGATGATCAGCGCGGTATTGGAATTCCGCCCATCGACGATCACCTGCACCGGCGCCGCCCGCCCGCGCAGCAGGTCGCGGGTGAAATGCCGGCCGATCACCAGCACCATCTGCACCGCGCGGGAATCGATCAGCGCGTCGATCCGGTGATCGCTGTGCAGCGTGTCCGCCAGCGCGAAAGCGGGCGCGCCGAGAAACCGCGCCACCAGCTGCCGCGACGCCGCGCTGCCATCCTGGTCATAGATCGCGACCGGCACGCGGTTGAGATCGAAAGTCGCGGCATAGCCGAACACCATCAGCTGGATCAGCGGGGCGGCGAACAGCACCACGCGCCCCCTGCGGTCGCGCAGGATCGCCTGCAACTCCTTGATGACGAGGGCGATGATGCGCGCCATCCCGCCTAGTCCAGCCGCTTGCGCGCCAGCGCCCGCGCGAGGGCGAGAAAGATCGCCGCCAGCAGCGCGAGATACGCCGCATTGGGCAGGATGACGCTCCACACGTCGCCGGCGAGGAAAACCGATTGCAATATCGCAATGAAATACCGCGCCGCCACCACATGCGAAATCGCCTGCACGAAGCCCGGCGTGCTGTGCAGGTCGAACACGAAACCCGACAGGATGAAGGCCGGCAGGAAGGTGGTGATCAGCGCGATCTGCCCGGCGACGAACTGGTTGCGCGCCACCGTCGAGATCACCAGCCCCATGCCCAGCGTCGCCAGCATGAACAGCGCGGCGCAGAAGGTGAGCACGACGATCGAGCCGCGCAGGGGCACGCCGAACAGCAGCACCGCGATCGCGACGGAGCCGAACATCCCGCCCATGCCGAGCGCGAAATACGGCACCAGCTTGGCGATCAGGATGTCGCGCAGCGTCACCGGCGTCACCATCAGCGCCTCCATCGTCCCGCGCTCCCATTCGCGGGCGATGACGAGGGCGGTCAGCAGCGCGCCGGTCAGCGTCATGATCAGCGCGATCAGCCCGGGGATGAGATAATGCCGGCTGTTGACCGAGGGGTTGAACCGCACAAGCGGGCGGATATCGAGCGGGATCGGATCGCCCGTCCCCTGCCGCGCCGCCGTCGCCACCACCCACAAGGCCCAGACCTGCCGGACATAGCCCTCCACCAGCCGCGCGGTATTGGCGTCGACCCCGTCGATGACGATGCCGACCGGCGCGCCCCGCGCCGTGCGCGCCTGCCGGCCGAAATCGACGCGCAGCCAGACGATGCCGCTCACCTTGCCCGCCGCCATCGCCCGCTCCGCCGCCTGGCCGCTCTGATAGCGGTGCGGCGCGAAATAGCGCGAGCGGTCGAACCCGGCGACGAAGCTCGCCGCCAGCGCCCCCGGCTGCTCCACCACGATGCCGAGCGGCACCCGCCGCGCATCCAGCGTCACGCCATAGCCGAACAGCCAGAGCAGGATGGCCGGCAGCAGGAAGGCGATCGCCAGCGCGGACGGGTCGCGCATGATCTGCACCACCTCCTTGCGCATCAGCCCGCGCACCCGCCGCCGTGCCGCGCCGTTCATGCCGCCTTGCCCCCGGTCTCCGCGCCAAACTCCGCGCCGGTCTCCGCGCCGTTCTCCGCGCCGGTCGCCTTGCCGATCACGGCAATGAACGCATCCTCCATCGTCGGGTCAGGCCGGCTCGCGTCCGCCGCCCCGGCGCGGATCGCATCCGGCGTGCCCTCGGCGAGAATCCGCCCCTGCGCCATGATCACCAGCCGGTCGCAATACTCGGCCTCTTCCATGAAATGGGTGGTGACCAGCACCGTCACCCCCGCCTCCGCCAGCGCGCCGATCCGCCGCCAGAACTCCCGCCGCGCCAGCGGATCGACACCCGAGGTCGGCTCGTCGAGAAACAGGATGTCCGGCGCGTGCATCAGCGCTGCGGCGAGGGCGAGGCGCTGGCGATAGCCGAGGGCGAGGTCGCGCGCGGCGGCGTCGCGCATCGCGCCGAGCCCGAATTCCGCCATCGCCCAGCCGATCCGCGCCGCCCGCCGCCCGCCGCGCAGCCCGTAGGCGCTGGCGAAGAAGGCGAGGTTCTGGCCCACGGTAAGATCGCCATAGAGCGAGAATTTCTGCGCCATGTAGCCGATCCGCCCGCGTGCTGCCGCCGCCGCGCGCCTGAGGTCGTAGCCGGCGACGTCGAGCCGCCCGCCGCTTGCCGGCAGCAGGCCGCACAACATGCGGAACGTGGTCGATTTCCCCGCCCCGTTGGCGCCGAGCAGGCCAAATATCTCGCCTCGCCGCACCTCGAAGCTGATGGCGTCGACGGCGATGAAATCGCCGAACCGCCGCGTCAGCCGCTCCACCGCGATGACGGTCTTCGCCGCCCCGCTCGCCGGAGCCGGCAGGGCAGGGGCGGCGGGCGCGCCCGTCCGCGCCGTGCCGCGCGCGCGCAGCAGCGCATCGACGAACCCGTCCTCGAAGCGCGGCGCCGCCGCCACGAGGTCGATCCCCGGCGGCGTCTGCCAGGAGGCCGCCTCGCTCACCACCCGCACGAACCGCCCCTCGATCACGGTGTCGATCACCCCGGGCGTCGCGGCAAGGACCGCCTGCAACCGCCGCCGCCCGCCCTCCCGTGCGGCGGCGCGAAAAATCCGCCCCGCCATCGGCGCGGTGAAGCGCTCCGGCGGGCCCTGCGCCAGCAGCCGCCCCTCGTGCAGCAGCAACACATCGCGGCAGCGCGCCGCCTCGTCGAGATAGGCGGTGCTGAACAGCACCGTCACCCCCTCGCGCGCGGTCAGCCGGTCGATGATCTCCCACAATTCCCGGCGCGAGACCGGATCGACCCCCACGGTCGGCTCGTCGAGCAGCAGCAGCCGCTTCGGCTGCACCAGCGTGCAGGCGAGGCCGAGCTTCTGCTTCATCCCGCCGGAAAGCCGCCCCGCCCGCCGCGCCGTGAAGGGCGCAAGCCCGGTCATCGCCATCAGCGTGGCATAGCGCGCCTCCCGCGCCGCCGCCGCGACCCCGTGCAGATCGGCATAGAGGTCGAGATTCTCCCGGACCGTCAGCTCCTCGTACAGCCCGAAACGCTGCGGCATGTAGCCGATTTCCCCCTGCACCGCGAGCGGATCGCGCCGCACATCGATGCCCAGCACCTCGATCCCGCCGCGATCCGGCCGCAGCAGCCCGGCGATCAGCCGCATCAGCGTGGTCTTGCCCGCCCCGTCGGCGCCGATCAGCCCGGTGATCCCGCCATGCGCCACCGCGGCGCTGACCTCCTCCACCGCGTCGACCACCCGCCCGCCGCCGCCGAACCGCCGGCAGACCCGGTCGAGGCGCAGCGCCGGCGCGTCATCGCCCGCCATCATGCCCGCCCCCGCAGCCGGCATCCCCCGTCACCGCCGCCGCCGTCCCGATCCGCACCGTCGCCGGCATGCCGAGCCGCAGCTGCCCGCGCGGATCACAGACATAGACGCGGATGCGATAGACCAGCGCCGTGCGCAGGTCCGGGCTTTCGATCGTGCGTGGCGTGAACTCGGCGCTCGGCGAGATGAACCCGACCCAGCCGCGATAGCGCGTGCCGGGAAAACTGTCGGTGCTCACGCTCGCCGCCATGCCGGGGCGCAGCCGCCCGAGCGCGGTTTCCGGCACATAGGCGCGCACCCAGAGCGGGGAGGGCAGGGCGATGGTGAACACGGGCGTTGCCGGCGAGGCCATGTCGCCGGTCTCCAGGATGCGGTCCTCGATCACGCCATCCTGCGGCGCGCGCAGTCGGGTCTCGTCGAGATTGCGCCGGGCGAGGGCGACGGCGGCGCGCGCCGCGTCAAGGGCGGCGCGGGCGGCGGCGATGTCCTCCGCCCGCGGCCCCTTCACCGCGAGGAGATAGGCCTGGCGCGACGCGGTATATTGGTCGCGCGCGCTGCGGAAGGCGGCGCGGGCATTGTCCCGGTCCTGCAGGCTCGCGGCGTGCCGGCGGCTGAGGGTGGCGAGCCGGCGATAGGCGAGCCCCGCATTCTCCGCCTGTGCGAGCAGCGCCTGCATGGTCGCCCGCGCCTGCGCGATCTCCTCCGGGCGGGAGCCGGCGAGCAGCTTCGCCAGCGCCGCCTTGCGCCCGGCGAGATCGGCCTCGGCGGCGGCGAGGGCATCCTGATACAAGGTCGCATCCAGCGTCGCGAGCAGCTCACCCCGCCGCACCGGCGCGCCCTCCTGCACCAGCAGCCGCGTCACCCGCCCGCTCACCTCGAAGGCCGGCATCGTCTCGCGCAGATCGACATTGCCATAGAGAACGAGCGCGGTGCGGCGCGGCGTCCGGTCCAGAAGGAACATCACCGCCGCGAGCGCGGCAGCCAGCAGCACCGCCGCAAGAGCAAGGCGGGCGGTTCGCGGCGGCAGTTTCGGCACCGAGCGTCTCCTTCCGGATGGCGTGTTGCACGACCGATCCTGGAAGCCGGGCCGTATCTCCGCATTGATCCCGATCAATCCGCGCGGGACCAGACACGAAGAAGGCGGGCGTGGCCTGGCCACGTCCGCCTTTCGTCATCCTCACGGCCCCGGAAGGGCCGTCATCCTCCGGCCCCGGAGGGGCCGGGATAGCCAGGGTCTCAGTTACCCGCGAACGGGGTGAAGCCCGGCGAGGTGGTCACCGGCGTCTGCGTCCCGGCCGGGGTGCCGGCGGTGGCGCTGTTGCCGAACGTCACGGTGGGGTTGTGCGAGGCCTCGGCCGCGATCGGCTGGCTGTTGGCCTGCAGCTGGCCCGCCATCGCGCTGCCCGCCGTCATCACCGTCAAACCTGCAACCGCCGCCATGATCTTCATTGTCTTCGTCATTGATCTTCTCCTTGTCGCGGAAGGCTCGTTGTCCGTTCCGTCGGTTTCCGCCGGCAGGGAGCAGCCGGCTTACGGAGTTGGAGATGGGCCTGTGTGACGCTTCGATGAACCTCCGGACTTTCAATAACATTCATGCGCGAATTGTATCGATCCGCGCCTTGCGCCCGATCAGGGCAACACCAGCTCCGCGCGCGCCGCCGCGAGCCGCGCGCCGATATGCCGCGCCACCTCGCTCACCCGCCGGGTCCGGTAGGTATCGGGATGGGCGATCAGCCAGTAGCTGCGGGTAAAGCGGATTTCCGGCAGCAGCCGGCGCAGCTCGGGAAACCCGGCGGCGGCGTAATCGTGCAGGATGCCGATCCCGTGCCCCGCCCGCACCGCCTCCATCTGCCCGACCACGCTGCCGCACTCGAAATGCCGCTCCATGATCCGCCCGAGCGTCGCCGCGTAGTCGAGCGCCGGGCTGTAGGCCAGTTCCTCGACATGGGTGACGAGCAGGTGCCCGGCGAGATCCTCCTGCCGCCGGATCGGCCCGTGCCGGTCGAGATAGGACGCGGCGGCATAGACGCTGAGCGTGTAATCCGCGAGCTTGCGCACCACGAGCCGCCCCTGCTGCGGCTGTTCCAGCGTGATCACCAGGTCCGCCTCCCGCCGCGACAGCGAGAAGGTGCGCGGCAGCGGCACCAGCTGGATCGTCAGCGCCTTGTGCAGCGCCGCCAGCGCGCCAAGCTCGCGGGCGAGGAAATAATTGCCGAGCCCGTCCGGCGCGCCGACGCGCACGACGCCCGAAACCGTCTCCGCCGTGCCCGCCAGCGCAGTGCCGACGCGCAGGAACTCCGATTCCGCCCGCTCGGCGGCGATCAGCAGCGCCTCGCCCGCCCCGGTCAGGGTGCAGCCGCCGGTATGCCGCTCGAACAGCTTCGCCCCCAGCTCCGCCTCCAGCGCCGAAAGCTGCCGCCCCACCGTCGCGTGGTTCAGCCGCAGCTGCCGCGCCGCGCCGAGAATCTGGCCCTGCCGCGCAATCGCGAGAAAAATCCTGATCCGGTCCCACTGCATCGCGCATGACGTTATTTCACGCACATCGATGCCGCAATCCTGGGTGTTGATATGCGGAATTCAAAGCGCGAAAACACATCCCGCCATCAAACAAGACGGAGGACCATTCCATGCCGACCGAGATCCAGCATTTCATCGAGGGCCGCCTCGTGCCGGGCCAGAGCGGCCGCACCGCGCCGGTCTACAACCCCGCCACCGGCGAGGTCGCCGCCCAGGTTCCGCTCGCCTCCGAAGCCGAGATCGCGGCGGTCATCGCCTCCGCCCGCAAGGCCTTTCCCGGCTGGGCCGAAACCACGCCGCTGCGCCGCGCGCGCATCCTCAACCGCTTCCTGCACATCCTCGAAGAGCGCATCGACGATCTCGCCGCGGTGATCTCCGCCGAGCACGGCAAGGTGATCTCGGATGCGAAGGGCGAGGTGCAGCGCGGCATCGAGGTGGTCGAGTTCGCCACTGCCGCCCCGCTGCTGCTCAAGGGCGAGATCACCGAGAATGTCGGCACCAGGATCGACAGCCACTCCGTCCGCCAGCCGCTCGGCGTCGTCGCCGGCATCACGCCGTTCAACTTCCCGGCGATGGTGCCGATGTGGATGTTCCCCGTCGCCCTCGCCTGCGGCAACAGCTTCATCCTCAAGCCCTCCGAGCGCGACCCCTCGGCCGCCCTGCTGCTCGCGCAATGGCTGAAGGAAGCCGGCCTGCCGGATGGCGTGTTCAGCGTCGTGCATGGCGACAAGACCGCGGTTGACGCGCTGCTGACCCACCCGGACATCGCCGCCGTCAGCTTCGTCGGCTCGACCCCGATCGCCCGCTACATCTACGAAACCGCCGCCCGCCACGGCAAGCGCGCCCAGGCGCTGGGCGGTGCGAAGAACCACATGATCATCATGCCGGACGCCGACATGGACCAGGCGGTCGATGCCCTGATGGGTGCGGCCTATGGCTCCGCCGGCGAGCGCTGCATGGCGATCTCGGTCGCCGTCCCGGTCGGTGAGAAAACCGCCAACGCGCTGGTCGAGCGCCTTGCCCCCCGCGTGCGCGACCTGCGCATCGGCCCGGGCACCGATCCCGAGGCCGAGATGGGCCCGCTCGTCACCCGCCAGCATCTCGACAAGGTGCGCGGCTATATCGACGAGGGTGTCGCCGCCGGCGCCGAGCTGGTCGTCGATGGGCGCGATTTCCGCCGCCAGGGCTACGAGAACGGCTTCTTCATCGGCGGCACGCTGTTCGACCGCGTCACCCCGGAGATGAAGATCTACCGCGAGGAAATCTTCGGCCCGGTCCTCTCGGTGGTCCGCGCCGGCAGCTTCGACGAGGCGGCGGGCATGATCAACGCCCATGAATTCGGCAACGGCACCTCGATCTTCACCCGCGACGGTGATTCGGCCCGCGAATTCGCCCACCGCATCCAGGTCGGCATGGTCGGCATCAACGTGCCGATCCCGGTGCCGATGGCGTTCCACTCCTTCGGCGGCTGGAAGGCCTCGCTGTTCGGCGACCACCACATGCACGGGCCGGAAGGCGTGCGCTTCTACACCAAGCTCAAGACGATCACGACCCGTTGGCCCACCGGCATCCGCGCCGGCGCCGAATTCGTGATGCCCACGATGAAGTAATGCAGGCTCACGCCTGACCGTGGGGCGGCCCGGATCCCCCGATCCGGGCCGTTTCCATGTCCGCCCCGCCAGGCCCGGACCCCAGAGCATTATCCGATCAGATGACTCCATCTGATCGGATAATGCTCTGCCCTACCGCCAGTCCCCTTCGTCCCTGCCTTCTTCCACATCCGCCTCCTCGCGCTCATCTTCGCGCCGGCCAGCCGCCGCGCCGAGCGGATACTCGACCTCCGCCGTATAGGCCGGATGATCGGCGCTGAGCTGCGAGCTGAACAGGATCATGTGCTCCACCCCGATCGGCGGCGAGCGGTAGAGATTGTGGCTCTGCACGAATTCGGCGAAGCGCGGCCCCACCGGCAGGTCCATCCGCGCCAGCGTCACGTGCGGGGCGTAGCGCCGCCGCTCCGGCGCCAGCCCGATCCGCCGCAGCGCGGTCTCGATCTTCGATTGCAGATGCAGCAAGGCCGGGTTCCGCTCGACCCCGATCCACAGCGAGCTTGCCCGGCCGCCCTTCTCGAACCAGCCGGCGCCGGCGAGGGTGAGCGGAAACCCCGGCGCGCGGATCGCGGCGAGCGCGTGGTCGATCTCCTCGGCCTGAAGCCGCCCGGTCTCGCCGATGAAGCGCAGCGTGATGTGCATGTTCTGCGCCGGCACCCAGCGCGCCCCCGGCAGGTTGAAGGCGAAGCCGGCGAGCGTCTGCCGGATCTCCCGCGGCAGGTCGAGGGCGATGAACAGTCGCATGGGAATGCCCTCCTCTCGGCGCGCATGGTGGGCGGCGCGCCGCGGCGGGTCAAGCTCAGGCGGAGGAGGCCTCCGCCGCCTGCCGCGCCGCCAGCCCGAGCATCAGGCCGATATTCTGCACCGCCGCCCCCGCGGCGCCCTTGCCGAGATTGTCGAGCCGCGCCACCAGCACCGCCTGGCTCTCCGCCTCGTTCTCGAAGACGAACAGCTCCATCAGGTCCGACCCCTCGGCCACCGCCGCCTGGACCCGCTGCTCGCAGGGTGTGCGGCGCACCACCACCTGCCCGCCGCCGTCATAGCGCTCCATCAGCGCCGAGCCGATCTCGCGCGCCGTCGGCCGGCCGGGCAGGGCGTCGAGATGCAGCGGGATCGACACCAGCATCCCCTGGCGGAAATGCCCGACCGAGGGCACGAAGATCGGCCGCCGCGCGAGCCCGGCATGGGCCGCGATCTCCGGCAGGTGCTTGTGGTTGAGCGACAGCGCATACAGCTCGAAGGCCGGCCCGCCCTGCTGCTCATGATCCGCGATCATCGCCTTGCCGCCGCCCGAATAGCCCGACACCGCATTGATCGCGACCGGATGATCCTCCGGCACCAACCCGGCATCGACCAGCGGGCGCAGCAGCGCGATGGCGCCGGTGGCATAGCAGCCGGGATTGGCGACCCGCGGGCTCGCCGCGATCGCCGCCGCCTGTCCCGGCGCGAGTTCGGCGAAGCCATAGGTCCAGCCGGGTGCGACGCGGTGCGCGGTGCTGGCGTCGAGCAGGCGCGGCGCCGCACTGCCCATGCCCTCGACCATCGAGGCCGCCTCGCGCGCCGCCTCGTCCGGCAGGCACAGCACGACGAGATCGACCGCTTCCATCATCGCCCGCCGCGCCGCCGGGTCGCGGCGCCGCGCGGGATCGAGGCTGCGCAGCTCCACCCCCGGCAGCCGGCGCAGCCGCTCCACAATCTGCAGGCCGGTGGTGCCGGCCTCGCCATCGATGAACACGCTCCTGTTCATGGTCCAACACTCCTCGTCCCGCCATGCTGGCACCAAACGCGGCCCTGTGCTAGGCGGGCCTCCAGTCAAACGGAGCCACCCCCCATGTCTGAATCGCAGATCGCGCCGCTCACCCTCAACATCCAGTACACCAAGGACCTGTCCTTCGAGGTGCCCGGTGCGCCCTCGATCTACACGCTTCTCCGCCAGGCCCCGAACGTGAACATCAATCTCGACGTCCAGGTCCAGCGCCTGCAGGACGATGCCGATGTCTTCGAGGTGACCCTGACCACCCGCGCCGAGGCGACCCATCCGGCCCCCGCCGAATCCGGCAACGGCGCCGAAGCCGGCAAGGAAATGACCGTCTTCATCGCCGACCTCGCCTATGCCGGCGTGTTCACCCTGACCGGCATCCCGGAAAACCAGATGGAGCCGGTGCTGCTGGTCGAATGCCCGCGCCTGCTCTTCCCCTTCGCCCGCAACATCCTCGCCGATGTCACGCGCGATGGCGGTTTCCCGCCGGTGATGCTCGGCCCGGTCGATTTCGTCGGCCTCTGGCAGGCCCGCCGCGCCGAGGCCGAGGGCCAGCCGGCCGCCAACGCCTGATCCGGGGCGGCGCCGCCCCCGCGCGCGGCGCCGCACGCTGACGCTTTTCCAGGAACGACCTGCCGATGCGCTACGTCTCCACCCGCGGTGCGGCCCCGTCCCGCGATTTCGACGGCGTCCTGCTCGCCGGGCTCGCCGAGGATGGCGGGCTGTTCGTCCCCGAGAGCTGGCCGACCTTCTCGCCAGCCGAATGGCGCGCCCTGCGCGGCCTGCCCTATGCCGAGCTGGCCGCCCGCGTCATGGCCCCGTTCATGACCGGCGGCGCCATCGGCTTCGACGATCTGCAAGCCATCACCCGCGCGTCCTATCGCGGCTTCGATCACGCCGCCGTGGTCCCGCTGGTCCAGCTCGAACCCTCGCTCTTCGTGCTCGAACTGTTCCACGGCCCGACCCTCGCCTTCAAGGATCTCGCCCTCCAGGTCGCCGGCCGCCTGTTCGACCATGTCCTCGCCGCCCGCGACGAGCGGGTGACGATCGTCGGCGCCACCTCCGGCGACACCGGCTCCGCCGCGATCGAGGCCTGCCGCGACCGCCTGCGGGTCGATATCGCGATCCTCCACCCCGAGGGCCGCACCTCCGAGGTCCAGCGCCGGCAGATGACCACGGTCAACGCCCGCAACGTCCTCAACATCGCCCTCTCCGGCACGTTCGATGACTGCCAGGACCTGGTCAAGGCGATGTTCGCCGATGCGCCCTTCCGCACCGAGCTGCGCCTGTCGGCGGTCAACTCGATCAACTGGGCCCGCATCGCCGGCCAGATCCCCTATTTCGTCGCCGCGGCCCTCGCCCTCGGCGCGCCGGACCGCCCGGTCGCCGTCGCCGTGCCGACCGGCAATTTCGGCAACATCCTCGCCGCCTGGGCGGCGCGCCAGATGGGCCTGCCGATCGAGCGCTTCATCGTCGGCAGCAATGCGAACGACATTCTCGCCCGCTTCCTCGCCGCCAACGACATGCGCACCGCCGGCGTGGTCGAGACCGTCTCCCCCTCGATGGACATCCAGGTCAGCTCGAATTTCGAGCGCCTCCTGTTCGAGGCGCTGGGCAGGGATGCGCCGGCCACCGCCCGCACCATGACCGATTTCCGCGCCACCGGCTCGATGCAGGTTCCAAGCGAGGTCTGGCAGTCGGTCCGGCGGGACTTCGCCGGCCTCGCCCTCGACGATGCGGCGACCCTTGCCGAAATCGCCCGGATCCGCGCCGAAACCGGCTACATGGCCGACCCGCATACCGCGATCGGCATCGCCGCCGCCCGCGCCGCCGCCCCGGTCGGCGTGCCGGTCATCGCGGCGGCAACCGCGCACCCCGCGAAGTTCCCCGATGCGATGCACCGCGCGATCGGCATCCGCCCGGGGCTGCCAGAGCGGCTGGCCGACCTATATCATCGGGATGAACATTTCGTACGCGCGGCCAACAGCCTCGGCGAGGTCGAGACCCTGGTCCGCCATTTCGCGCACAGGAACGATGCATGAGTGACACAGTGCAGGTGACGAAACTCGATTCCGGCCTGACCATCCTGACCGAACGGATGGACCGGGTGGAGACCGTCTCCTTCGGCGCCTATGCCGGCGTCGGCACCCGCCACGAGACGGCGGCGGAAAACGGCGTCTCGCATTTCCTCGAACACATGGCCTTCAAGGGCACCGAGCGGCGCAGTGCCGCCGCCATCGCCGAGGCGATCGAGGATGTCGGCGGCCACATCAACGCCTACACCTCGCGCGAGCAGACCGCCTATTACGTGAAGCTGCTGAAGGAGGATCTCTCCCTCGGCATCGACATCATCGGCGACATTCTCTGCCATTCCACCTTCGATCCGGCGGAATTCGAGCGCGAGCGCGGCGTCATCCTGCAAGAGATCGGCCAGGCGAACGACACGCCGGACGATATCGTGTTCGACCATTTCCAGCTCGCCGCCTATCCCGACCAGCCGATGGGCTGGCCCACCCTCGGCACCGAGGACATAATCCGCGCCATCGGGCCGGATGCGCTGCGCCGCTACATGAAGGCGCATTACACGCCCGAGAACCTCGTCGTCGCCGCCTCCGGCAATCTCGAACACGCCCGCGTGGTCGATCTCGTGGCGAAGCATTTCGCCGACCTGCCGGCCGCGACCCGCGCCGAGCCGCTGCCGGCCGATTACGCCGGCGGCGAATACCGCGAGCTGCGCGATCTCGACCAGGCGCATCTCGTCCTCGGCTTCCCCGCCGTTGGCTACGCCGATCCCGATTTCCACGCCGCGATGCTGCTCTCCACCCTGCTCGGCGGCGGCATGTCCTCGCGCCTGTTCCAGGAAATCCGCGAGAAGCGCGGCCTCGTCTACTCGATCTACAGCTTCGCCCTGCCGGCGCGCGATGCCGGGCTGTTCGGCATCTATGCCGGCACCGGCGAGGCCGAGGCGGCGGAACTCGTCCCCGTCACCCTCGGTGAGCTGGCCAAGGTCCGCCAGAGCGTCTCCGAGGCCGAACTCCGCCGCGCCCGCGCCCAGGTCAAGGCCGGGCTGCTGATGTCGCTGGAAAGCACGGGCAGCCGCTGCGAGCAGATCGCCCGCCAGTGGCAGATCTTCGGCCGCATCGTCCCGACCGCCGAAACCGTCGCGAAAATCGATGCCGTGACGGTGGACGACATCACCAGCGTCGCCACCCGCATCTTCCGCGCCAAGCCCACGCTTGCCGCGATCGGCCCGGTCGGCCGCGTGCCGCAAATGCCGAAAATCATCGAGAGGCTGGCCGCGTGAACCGGCTCGCCCTGCTCGACGCCCTGCTCGACGCCGCGAAGCGCGCCGGAGCGGATTCCGCCGATGCGCTGATGGGCTCCGGCACCTCGCTCTCCGTCGGCCGCCGCCTCGGCAAGGTCGAGGAGATCGAGCGCTCCGAGAGCGACACGGTCGGCCTGCGCGTGTTTGTGGGAAGCCGCAGCGCCATCGTCTCCTCCGGCGCGATCGACCCCGCAGGCTTCGCCCGCCTCGCCGAACAGGCGGTGGCGATGGCCCGCGTCGTCCCCGAGGATCGGTTCTCCACCATCCCCGACGCGCCGCCCCCGCCCGATTCCGCCCCGCTCGACATGGACGATCCGGCCGAACCCGGCGTCGAGGCGCTGCTCGCCCGCGCCGCCGCGGCCGAAGAGGCCGCCCTCGCGGTCAAGGGCATCACCAATTCCGAGGGTGCGGGCGCCTCCTGGTCGCGCAGCCACGTCGCGCTGGCCACCTCGCGCGGCTTCGCCGGCGCCTATTCCCGCTCCAGTCACGGCATCTCCGTCTCGCCCATCGCCGGCGAAGGGGTGGGGATGCAGCGCGACTATGAATATTCCGCCGCCGTCCACGGCGCCGACCTCGCCGACCCCGCCTCCCTCGGCCGCGCCGCCGCCGAGCGCGCGGTCAGCCGGCTCGACCCGCGCCGCCCGGCCACCGCGAAACTCCCGGTGGTCTATCACCCCCGCGTCGCCGGCTCCCTGCTCGGCCATTTCGCCGGCGCCATCAACGGTGCGTCCATCGCCCGCGGCACCAGCTTCCTCAAGGATGCGATGGGCCAGGCGATCTTCGCCCCCGGCATCTCCATCATCGACGATCCGCTGCGCCGCCGCGGCCTGCGCTCGCGCAGTTTCGACGGCGAGGGCCAGACCGTCTCCCGCCGCGCGCTGATCGAGGATGGCCGGCTCACCACCTGGCTGCTCGATACCCGCAGCGCCGCCCAGCTCGGCCTCGCCACCACCGGCCACGCCGCCCGCGGCACGTCCGGCCCGCCATCCCCGGCGCCGAGCAACCTCTACATGCAGCCCGGCGCGCTTTCGCCCGAGGCGCTGATCGCCGATATCGGCCTCGGCCTCTACGTCATCGAGCTGATCGGCATGGGCGTGAACGGCATCACCGGCGATTATTCGCGCGGCGCCGCCGGCTTCATGATCCGCGACGGCCAGCTCGCCGAGCCGGTCGCCGAACTCACCGTCGCCGGCAATCTGCGCGAGATGTTCCTCCATCTCACCCCGGCGAACGACCTCGAATTCCGCCGCGGCACCGACACGCCGACGCTGCGCATCGAGAGCATGACGATCGCCGGAGCCTGAACCGGCCGGCTAGAGCATCATCCGATCAGATGGAATCATCTGATCGGATGATGCTCGACTTATCAATATGATAGAGCACTACATCCGATCCAATCGGATCGGAAAGTGCTCTAGGCGGCAGGCGCCTGAGGCTCAGCCCTCCGGCGTCAGCCCCTTCAGCGCGGCGGTCATCGCCCCGGCCAGCTCCGTCGGCAGCAGGATCGTCGCCCCCCGGTCCTTGTTCATCTCGTAAACCAGGTTCATCTGCCGGATCTTGAGCGCCATCGGGTTGGCGGCATAAACCTCCCCGGCATGGACGATCTGCTCGGCAATCGCCACTTCCGAACTCGCCAGCGTCACCCGCGCCTGCTTCTCCTTCTCCGCCTGCGCGTTGCGGCTCATCGCGTCGTTCAGCTCGGCCGGGATCCGCACGTCGCGAATCTCGACCGCGATCCCGCCAATCCCCCAATCCTGGGATTTGGCGGCGATCGCGGCGCGGATCTTCGCATCCATCGTCTCGCGATTGCCGAGAATCTCGCCCAGCACCATCCCGCTGATGATCTCCCGCAGCGAGGTCTGCGCCACCTGGCCGATCATCGCGCGATAATCGGTCAGCTCGGTCGCCACCCGCCGCACATCCTCCACCTTCCAGAACAGCACCGAATCCACCGCGACCGAAACGCCATCCAGCGTCAGCGTGTTCTCCGCGCTGATGATCGTGCTCTGCTTGCGGGTATCGACCAGCACATAGACCGTCTCGATGACCGGGATGATAAAAAACACGCCCGGCCCGCGAATGCCGGCGAAGCGGCCGAGCCGCAGCACCACCGCGCGCTCCCATTCGTTCGCTGTCCTGAGCGTCAGCCCGCAGACGATGCCGAGCAGCGCCACGATGGCGCCCGGGGCGGGCAATTGCAGCGGCACGGCGATGAGCACGCCGAGCACGACGAGAATGACGGCGATGGTCGCGGCGGAACGGTTCATCCCGCATCTCCCTGCGCCGCCCCGCCACCGCCCCGCGCGGTGGCCGTCACGCGGCCGAAACTGCTCCGCCGATCATGCGATGCGGGCGAGGGCGGCGTCCAGCCTTGCCATCTCCGCCTCGGCCGCTTCCAGCCGCTCGCGGTTCTCGGCGATCACCTCTTCCGGCGCGCGGCGGACGAAATCCTCGTTGCCGAGCTTGCCGCGCAGCTTGCCGGCCTCGGCCTCGGCCTTGGCCCGCGTCGTCGCCAGCCGCTTGCGCTCGGCGGCGAGGTCGATGATGCCGGCGAGCGGCAGCACCAGCGTCGCCTCGTCGAGAATCGCCTGCGCCGCGCCCTGCGGCATCTCGCCCTCCAGCGGGGCGAGGGTGGCCACCCGGGCGAGCCGGCCGATCTCCTCGCGCCAGCGCGCCGCCCGCGCCAGCGTCTGCGGCGCCGCATCGCGGATCAGCAGGTCGATCCGCGTTGCCGCCGGCACGTTCATCTCGCTGCGCACGGCGCGGATTTCCGAAATCGCGCGGATCGCCCACGACACCTCGTCCCGCGCCGCGGCCGCCTCTGCCACCGGGGCCGGCACCGGCCAGGCGGTGCGGATCAACGAACCCGGCGCGCCATAGCCGAACTCGTCCCATAGCGCCTCGGTGACGAACGGGATCACCGGATGCAGCAGCCGCAGCAGCAGGCCCAGCACATGCGCGGCCACCGCCCGCAACTCGCGCGCGGCCTCGTCATCGCCGGCCAGAGCCGGCTTCGCCAGTTCGAGGAACCAGTCGCAGAAATCGCCCCAGGTGAAGCGGTAGCAGGCCTGCGCATAATCGGCGAGGCGGAACCCCTCCAGCGCCTCGGTCGCCTCCACGATGGCGCGGTTCGCCGCATCGAGGATCCAGCGCGAGAGCGGCAGCGTCGCCGCCTCCGGGCGGAACGCCGCCTCCGGCCGGCAGGCGTTCATCTCGCAGAACCGCGCCGCGTTCCACAGCTTGGTGACGAAGCTGCGATTGGCCTCGACCATGTTCGGCCCGAGCTTGATGTTCCGCCCGGCCCCGCTCTGCGCGATCACCGTATAGCGCAGCGCATCCGCCCCGAACTGGTCGATCAGCGCCAGCGGGTCGATCACGTTGCCCTTGGTCTTGCTCATCTTCTGGCCGCGCTCGTCGCGCACCAGCCCGTTGATCATGACGGTGCGGAACGGCACGTCGCCCATCGCGTACATCCCCATCATGATCATCCGGGCGACCCAGAAGAAGATGATGTCGAACCCGGTGACCAGCACGGCGCCCGGATAGTAGCGGGCAAGCTCCGGCGTCTGCTCCGGCCAGCCGAGGGTGGAGAACGGCCAGAGGGCGGAGGAGAACCAGGTGTCGAGCACGTCCTCGTCCTGCCGCAGCGCGACGCTCGCGCCGAAACGCACCTCGGCCTGTGCCTGCGCCTGCGCCTCGGTCTCGGCGACGAACACGCTCCCATCCGGCGCATACCAGGCCGGAATCCGGTGCCCCCACCAGAGCTGGCGCGAGATGCACCAGGGCTCGATATTGCGCATCCAGGCGAAATACGTGTTCTCCCACGATTTCGGCACGAACTGCACCCGCCCGTCCTCCACCGCCGCGATCGCCGGCCCCGCCAGCGCCTCGGCGTTGCAGAACCATTGCTCGGTCAGCAGCGGCTCGATCACCGCGTTCGAGCGGTCGGCATGCGGCACCGCGTGCACATGCGGCTCGATCTTTTCCAGCGCGCCGATCTCGTCGAGATGTGCTACGATCCGCCGCCGCGCCTCGAACCGGTCCAGCCCGTCGAGACCATCGAGAAACGCCGCATCCGCCGGCGCGCATTCGGCGCGGATCTCGGCGAGGGTGACCCGCGCCTCGCGGTCCAGCACCGAGGGCATCGCCAGCCCATGCCGCTGGCCGACGCCGAAATCGTTGAAATCATGCGCCGGCGTGATCTTGACCGCGCCCGATCCCTTCTCCGGATCTGAATGCTCGTCGGCAACGATCGGCACCCGCCGCCCGGTGATCGGCAGGATCACGGTGCGGCCGACCAGGTCGGCATAGCGCTCGTCGGTCGGGTGCACCGCCACCGCGGTATCGCCGAGCATCGTCTCCGGCCGCGTCGTCGCCACCGTGATGGTCCGCTCCGTGCCCTCGATCGGGTAGCGCAGGTGCCAGAGATTGCCCTTCACCTCCCGCATCTCGACCTCGAGGTCGGAAATCGCCGAGCGGAACACCGGGTCCCAGTTCACCAGCCGCTTGGCGCGGTAGATCAGCCCGTCATTGAACAGCCGGACGAAAATGGTCCGCACCGCTTCCGACAGGCCCTCGTCCATGGTGAAGCGCTCGCGCGACCAGTCCGGCGAGGCGCCGAGCCGGCGCAGCTGGCGGGTGATGGTGCCGCCCTGCTCGGACTTCCAGCTCCACACCCGGTCGAGGAACGCCGCGCGGCCGATCTCCTGGCGCGATGTGCCCTCGCGCTGGAGTTCGCGCTCCACCATCAGCTGGGTGGCGATGCCGGCATGGTCGGTGCCCGGCTGCCACAGCGCGTCCCGCCCGCTCATCCGGTGATGCCGGATCAGCACGTCCTGCAGCGTCATCGTCAGCGCATGGCCGACATGCAGGCTCCCCGTCACGTTGGGCGGCGGGATCATGATGGTGAAGGGTGCGGCCGCGCGCGTGGGATCGGCGGCGAAGGCACCGGCGTTTTCCCAGATTTCGTAAAGCCGCGTCTCGAACGCGGCGGGGTCGAAAGTCTTGTCCAGCATGACGCCCTTATGCGCGAAACCGGGCAGGGACGAAAGCCCGCCCGGCGCCGCTTACGGGCCGTCCTCGCCGATCAGCCGTTCGATTTCCGACCGCACGATCCGCTCGACCACGTTGGGCAGATGCTCGTCGAGCCAGGCCTTGAGCATCGGCCGCAATTCCGCCCGCACCAGGTCCTCGACGGTGATGTCGCCGCGCCCGAGCGACAGCCCGCGCTCCGGTGCGACCGTGCGGCGCAGCGTGCCGATATGCTCGGCGGCGCGCTGTGCCGCGGCAGGGCTGACCAGCCGCTCGGGATCGCGCAGCGCGACCGCTTCGGTATCGATCGTCTGCTCCGTCGCCATGCCCGGCGGTGTGGCGCGCGACAGCGTCGCCCCCGCCGCCATGGCGCCGCCTTGTTGAAGCTCGCCCTCGGGCTTCGGCGCGATGCGCCCTTCCGCGACCATCATCGTCGGGTCGAGGTCGAGCACCGGCTTCGCCGCGGCGTGTGCGGCGCCGCCGGCCTGCGCCGTCTCCGCCGCCGGCATGGCGACGGGGTCATCGTCCTTGAGAATGCGGCGGATGGAGGAAAGGATTTCGTCCATCGAGGGTTCGGCCGCGGGATCCGGTGGCGTTCCGCTCATGGGTTGGTGCCCCCTGGCTTGATGTGCAGTTCGCTGGGCCCGCTCGGCGTCGTTTTGGGCCGGGCGAGGAGGGTGCCGTCCGGCGTGATGCCGGCATTGCGGAAGGCTTCGTTGCCGTTGCCGAACAGCGCGCCCTTCACGGTGTCATAATATTTGAGATCGTCATATTGCGTGACCGGCAGAGCGAGGTCGCTCGCGGTCAGCCGGCCGACCGCCGCGGCGATGGCGTAGGATTCGTTCACCTCGGTGGCGATGTTCTGGATCTGCGTGGTCTGCGCGTTGAACAGCAGCTGCTGCGCGTTCAGCACGTCGAGCGTGTCGCGCGTGCCGACGATCTCCTGCCGCTCGGTGCCGTCGAGCGCGATGGCGTCGGCCCTGATCTGCGCCCGGCTGCTGACGATCGCCGCCCGCGCCGCCTGCAACCCCTCGAAGGCCTGGGTCGCCTGCTGCACGGCGGCGCGCTGCGCGTCGATCACCCCGGCATAGGCGTATTGAACATTGTCCCGCGCCTGGCGGATCGCGGCATATTCCTTGCCGCCCTGGTAGAGCGGGATGGTGAGATTGGCGAGGATCTGCCCGCCGGTGGCGCGCGAATGCGGCCCGCCGGGGTTGGACTGGTCGAAGGCCGAGGCCGAGAGCGAGAGCTGCGGCCCGAGCCCGGCCACCGCCGCATCCACCCCGTCCTTTTTCGACGCCATGGTGAACAGCGCCGCGACCACCGCCGGGTTGTTGGCCAGCGCCGCGCGCGCCAGCGCCGCCTTGCCCTGGTGCCCGAGGGCGAGCGGCTGCGGCGGCACCAGCGTCTTCGCCGGATAGGCGCCGACCAGCTGGCGGAAATTCTCCTCGGCGATGTGCAGGTTGCCCTTCGCCACCGCGATCTGCTCCTGCGCCCCCGCCAGCGAGGCCTCGGCCTGCGCCACCGAGGTCTCGGTGATCTCGCCAACCTTGAACTGGTCCTTCACCGCGCGGAGCTGCTGCGCCAGCACACCCTCGTTGCTGCGGTCGAGGTCGAGCAGGTGCCGGTCGGTAATCACGGTGACATAGGCGGTCACCACCTTGCCGAACACGTCCTGCTCGGTCGCGAGCAGCTGCGCCCGCGCGGCATAGACGTCGTTCTTCGCCTGGTGAACCTTGGCGATCGTCAGCCCGCCATCGAAGATCGACTGGTTGACGGTGATCTGCCCGCTGGCCTCGTTGCGCGCCGCGGTCAGGCTGTTGCGCGTCAGGACTGGCGCGCCGGTGATGCTGGTGGCGTAGAACGCCGATTCCGAGGTCTCGTCCACCCGCCCGGCCGAGCCCTGGATGGTGATCGTCGGCCGCCAGCCGGCCAGCGCCGCCGGCACGTTCTCGTCGGTCGCGCGCAGCGTCGCGCGCTGCTGCTGCAGGGTCGGGTTATTGGAATAGGCTTCCGCCAGTGCGGCGGTCAGCGTCGACGGGCGATCGCCGCCCGCCGCCCGCGCCACCGGCGCGCCGAGCAACGCCACCACCGGCGCGCCGAGCAACGCCACCGCCGGCAGTGCTGCCGAAAGCGCCGCCGCAATCCGCCGGACTCCCGGCCTCGCCCGTTCTGCTCGCAAAAGTGCTGTCTCCTTAAATGCGGACATCAAATCCATCATGATATCAAAAACTGAATGCTGTCTTACGTTCAAACGCGGCAAGCGCTGGCATGTTGCAATCCGCCATGGCGCGATGGGCAAACCGCCCGCCGACCGCCTCGGCCACCACGATCCGGCCGATCCCGCCTTCGCGCAGCACGCACACCAGCCGACCGCCCGGTGCGAGCTGTGCGGCGAATCCCTCCGGCAGCGCGTCCACCATGCCCTCGATCACGATCACGTCGAACGGCGCCGCCGCCGGCGCTCCCGCCGCGAGCGCGCCGCCGACCAGCCGCACCTCCGGCGCCTCGGCGGCCAGCGCCGCCGCCGCCGCCGCGCGCAGGCCGGCATCTTCCTCCAGCGCCGTCACCACCGCGCCGCATGACGCCAGCAAGGCGGCGCAATATCCGGTGTTCGCCCCCACCACCAGCACCCGCGCGCCCGGTGCCGCCGCGGCGAAATAGGCCAGCCGCGCCACGCTCAGCGGCGCCGGCATGAACCGCCCGCCGCCGAGCGGCAGGTCGGCATCGGCATAGGCGCGATTCGCCTGCGCCGCCGGGCAGAATCGTTCGCGCCGGATCGTGCGCATGGCGATGATGATCCGGTCGTCCGCGATGTTGTTGGGCCGGATCTGGCCGTCCACCATCATCGTGCGGGCGGCGCGGAAATATCCTTCTTTGTCCGACATCGGAGATCCTCTACGCTGGAGCCGCCCCTCTATAGGACGCGCCGGCCGATCCGGCAAAGTCATCGATCCCCCGGGGCTTGACCGCGGCCAGTCCCCGCCCGATAAGCCGGGGTAAGCCGCGCCGGTCCGGTGGCAGAGTGGCTATGCAGAGGACTGCAAATCCTTGAATGTGGGTTCGATTCCCGCCCGGACCTCCAGCAGCGTTTTACTCTGCGCTGCCTGAAAATTCGCGCGTTGTCCCAAGCTACCTCCCAAGCTACCAGAAAGACCAGCGCGCTATCTCTTGCGATCCCGCGCCAATACGCCGCCGCCCTGATTGCCCGCGGCGCCGCTTGCTCCTAGTCTGCCCGTAACAGCCGGCCAACGGAAACAAGGGGAGCGAAAAAATGTCCAGCGAATACCAGGCGCGCTATGATCAATGGCACAACGCCCCGGAGGAATATTGGGCCGAGGCCGCCCGCCGGATCGACTGGATCACCCCCTATGAAAAAGTGTTCGACCCCACCCAGGGTCCGTTCGGGCGCTGGTTTCCCGGCGCCACGCTGAACACCGCCGCCAACTGCCTCGACCGTCACATCGCCGCCGGCGCCGGCGAGCGCATCGCCCTGATCTGGGACAGCGCGATGGAAGGCCGCATCGCCCGCTACACCTATCGCGCCCTGCGCGACCGGGTGGCGAAGCTCGCCGGCGCGCTCGCCGCCCGCGGTGTCGCGAAGGGCGACCGCGTGGTGATCTACATGCCGATGGTCCCCGAAGCGGCGATCGCGATGCTCGCCTGTGCCCGGCTCGGCGCCATCCATTCCGTCGTCTTCGGCGGGTTCGCCGCCCCCGAGCTGGCCAGCCGCATCGATTCCGCCGAGCCGAAACTGGTCATCGCCGCCTCCTGCGGCCTCGAACCCGGCCGCATCGTGCCCTACAAGCCGATCCTCGACGCTGCTCTCGATCGCGCCGCCCACAAGCCGCGCGCCTGCCTGATCTTCCAGCGCGAGGCCCTGCGCGCCGATCTCGTCCCCGGCCGCGACGAGGATTATCTCGACGCCGAGGCCGCCGCCGCCCCGCACGATCCCGTCCCCGTCGCCGCGACCGACCCGCTCTACGTGCTCTACACCTCCGGCACCACCGGCCGGCCCAAGGGCATCGTCCGCGACAATGGCGGCCACGCCGTCGCCCTCGCCGCCACCATCCCGATGATGTACGACGTCCATCCCGGCCCCGGCAGCGCGAGCGAGGTGATGTGGACCGCCTCCGATGTCGGCTGGGTCGTCGGCCACACCTATATCGTGTATGCCCCGCTGCTCGCCGGCGTCACCACCGTGATGTACGAGGGCAAGCCCGTCGGCACGCCGGATGCCGGCGCCTTCTGGCGCGTCTGCGCCGAGCACGGGGTGAAAACCCTGTTCACCGCCCCCACCGCCCTGCGCGCGATCAAGCAGCAGGATCCCGAGGGCGCGCTCACCCGCCAGCATGATCTCTCGAAACTCGAAGCCCTGTTCCTCGCCGGCGAACGCTGCGACCCGCCGACCGCCGAATGGATCGCCGCCCTGCTCGGCAAGCCGGTGATCGACAATTGGTGGCAGACCGAAACCGGCTGGCCGATCTCCGCCCGCTTCCGCGGCCTCGGCCTCACCGCGTTCAAGCCCGGCTCCGGCGGCCGCCCCTGTCCGGGCTACGATGTCCAGGCCCTCAACCCCGAGGGCGGGCTGATGCCCCAGGGCGAGGTCGGCGCCCTCGCCATCCGCCTGCCGCTGCCCCCCGGCTGCGCCCCCACCCTCTGGCAGGACGACGAGGGCTACCGCCGCGCCTATCTCGAAACCTTCCCCGGCTGGTATCGCACCGGCGATGCCGGCATGGTCGATGCGGATGGCGATATCTGGGTGATGGGCCGCACCGACGACATCATCAACGTCGCCGGCCACCGCCTGTCGACCGGCGCGATGGAAGAGGTCCTCGCCGCCCACCAGGACGTCGCCGAATGCGCGGTGATCGGCCGGCAGGACGCGGTGAAGGGCGAGGTGCCGCTCGGCCTCGTCGTGCTGAAATCCGGCGTCGCCCGGCCGGATGCCGAGATCGCCGCCGAACTCGTCGCCCTGGTGCGCGAGCGCATCGGCCCGGTCGCCGCGTTCAAGGACGCGCTGGTGGTCCAGCGCCTGCCCAAGACCCGCTCCGGCAAGATCCTCCGCGCGACGATGAAGCAGATGGCGAACGGCGCCAAACCCGTCATCCCGCCCACGATCGAGGACGCCGCCGTGCTCGATCAGATCGCCCCGCTGCTCTCGCCCTGATCTTTGCCCCGGCCCGCCGCCGGGATCAGACTCTGCCCCGGCCCGCCGCCGGTTCAGAACCTGTCCTTGGCGGCGCGCAGCCGGGCGAATTCCTCGGCCGAGGCGGCGCGGAGGAAGGGATTGGCCGCCAGCTCGTCGGCGAGCCGCACCGGCAGCGTCGGCGCGCCCGCCGCGCGCAGAAGCTCCACCTCCGCCGCCCGCGCCGCCACGGCCGCGTTGTCAGGATCGACATGGCGGGCAAACCGCGCGTTCGACAGCGTATATTCATGCCCGCACAGCATCAGCATCTCGGGGTCGAGTGCCGCCAGCGCCTGCAAGCTGGCATGGAACTGCGCCGGCGTGCCCTCGAACATCCGCCCGCAGCCGAGGCTGAACAGCGTATCGCCGCAGGCGCAAGCCGCATCGCCGAACACATAGGCGACATGCCCGACCGTATGCCCCGGTGTCGCGATCATCCTGACCGCAGCCCCGCCGAGATCGATCGTCTCCCCCGGCGCCAGCGCCGCATCCAGCTTCGGCAGCCGCGCCGCATCCGCCGCATTGCCGGCGATACGCGCGCCGAACCGCGCCGCGAGTTCCACCGCCCCGGCGATATGATCGTCGTGATGATGCGTCAGCAGTACCCAGTCCAGCCGCCCGCCCGCCGCCTCGACGGAAGCGATCGCCGCCGCCGCATCCGCCGGATCGACGAAGGCGCTCGCCCCGCCATGCGCCACCGCCCAGGCATAATTGTCGGCCAGCATCGGCACCCGCGTGATCGTGAAGCCGCGATGGGAAATCGTCATGATCCGTCCTTCTCTCATGCTATACGGGAGGAATGCGTCTCGATGCGCCCTCGATCGCCGATTTCTACGCCACGCCGCGCGGCGCCGCCACCGCCCGGCTGATCCGCGCCCGGCTGCGCGCATTCTGGCCGGAGGCGCGCGGCCTCGAGGTTCTCGGCCTCGGCTATCCCGGCCCCTATCTGCGGCTCTGGCGCGACCGGGCGACGCGCTGCATCGCCGCGGTGCCGGCGCAGATCGGCGCCGCCCCCTGGCCCGTCTCCCGCCCCGGCCTCAGCGTGCTGGTCGAGGACGATGCCCTGCCGCTCGCCGATGTCAGCATCGACCGGCTGCTGCTGATCCATGGTCTCGAACACGCCGAAACCGCCCGCCGCCTGCTGCGCGAGGCGTGGCGGGTGCTGCGCCCGGCGGGGCGGATGATCGTGGTGGTGCCCAACCGCGCCTCGTCCTGGGCCTATCTCGACCGCACGCCCTTCGGCCACGGCCAGCCCTATTCGCCCGCGCAACTCGGTCGGATGCTCGCCGAGTCGCTGTTCCGGGTCGAGCGGCGCGACGCCGCCCTGTTCCTCCCCCCGCTCGGCGGCCGCGCCGTCCTCCGCGCCGCCCCGCTGGTCGAGCGTGTCGGGCGGCGCATCGCCGCCCAGGCCGGCGGCGTCGTCATCACCGAGGCGACGAAGGACGTCGCCGGCGTCATCCCGCTGCGCGCCGGCCGCCGCCGCCTCGTCCTCGCCGAGCGCTGAGGGGGCGTCAGCCCTTGGCGTGCAGCTTCCGGTGATGCGCCATGTGGTGCTCGGCATAGGCCCGGAACATGGAATCGACCGTCTTCTGCTGGCTCGCGTCGAGCTTGCCGTAGAGCGTCTGGAACGCGGCGGTCAGCTTGTTCATGTTGTCCGCCTGCTTCGCCTGGATCGCGGCGAAGGATTCCATGTTCTGCACCGCGTTCATCGTCGCGAGATGCGCGGCCCGGCTCTGGTAGAGCGTCGCGATCGCGGTCGCGTTGTCGCGCGAGACCTGGGCGAAACCGTGCCAGGCATGCTGCTCGGAAGCGGTGATCCGCAGCTTCGCCTTCAGCGCCGCGAGCCGGTGATCGACATGGACGAGCATGCGCGAATGCGGGGCAGGGGCCGTTGTGGTCGTGGTCGTGGTCTTGCTCGTGGTCTTGCTTTCGGGGGTCGCCGCCCTCGCATGCGGCAGGGCGATTGCGGCGATCGAGGCGCCGGCCATGGTCGCGGCCAGCAAGGCGGCGGGGGCGTGGGTGCGAAGGCTGCGGACGGCGCGGATCGGCTTCATGTCGGAACTCCGGTTGGTTGAACCATCCCGCTCTAGCCTGCGTTTCATGACGCGATGCTGGCGCCGCCGTGTCGGAATCATGGCCTACGGCGATTTCATCCGCGGTTTTGCCCTGCGTCACCCCCCTTGTTCTTTGCCCCGTTCGGGACGATGTTGTCCCGGAGAGGACCGCACAGGTCCGGTTTGACGACGGAGACCACCAATGTTCATCGAAACCGATGTTACCCCCAACCCCGCCACGCTGAAATTCCTCCCCGGCCGCGAGGTGCTCGGCCAGGGCTCGGCCGATTTCGACACCGCCGATGCCGCGGCGTCGAGCCCGCTGGCCGCGTCGCTGTTCGCGCTGCCCGGCGTGGTCCGCGTCTTTCTCGGCGCCGATTTCATCTCCGTCACCGGCGACGATCCGGGCGCGTGGCCCTCGCTCAAGCCGCAGGTGCTCGGCGCGATCATGGAGCATTTCCTCTCCGGCCGCCCGGTGATGGACAGCGCGCAGGAAGACGCGGCGGAGGATGTCGATCCGGCCGACCGCGAGATCGCCGACCAGATCAAGGAACTGCTCGACATGCGGGTCCGCCCCGCGGTCGCCGGCGATGGCGGCGACATCGTCTTCCGCGGCTTCCGCGACGGTGTGGTGTCGCTGCACATGCAGGGCGCCTGCTCCGGCTGCCCCTCCTCGACGGCGACCCTCAAGATGGGTATCGAGAACCTGCTCAGACATTACGTCCCCGAAGTGAAATCGGTGCAGCAGGTAATGGCCTGAGCCAGCTGGCCTGACGCCCCGAACCCGACGGAGACCCGCATGACCCTCGATGCCGGCGCGCTCGATGCGCTGTTCCGCACCGCCCGCACCAAATCCGCCTGGACCGACACGCCGGTCCCGGACGACACGCTGCAAAAACTCTACGACCTGCTCAAATACGGCCCCACCTCGGCCAATTGCTCGCCCGCGCGCTTCCTCTTCCTGCGCAGCCCCGAATCGCGCGAGCGGCTGAAACCCGCCCTCAACCCCGGCAATATCGACAAGACGATGTCCGCCCCCGTCACCGTCATCGTCGCGCACGACCCGCAATTCTATGAAGAATTGCCGAAGCTCTTCCCCCATGCCGATGCCCGCGGCTGGTTCGCCGGCAACCCCGACCTCGCCGAGGAAACCGCCTTCCGCAACGGCACGATGCAGGGGGCCTATCTCATCATGGCCGCCCGCGCCCTCGGGCTCGATTGCGGCCCGATGTCCGGGTTCGACAAGGCGAGGGTCGACCAGACCTTCCTCTCCGACCAGGGCTGGCGGTCGAATTTCCTGATCAATCTCGGCTACGGCGTGGCCGAGGATCCGTTCCCCCGCGCCCCGCGCCTCGGGTTCGACGAAGCCTGCGTCCTGCTCTGAGATGACGCCGCCCGCCGCGCGGCTTCTGGTGCTGGATGCCGCGCTGAAATCCGCCCGCGCGGGGGTGATCGAGGGTGATCGCCTCCGCGCCGCGCGCGAGGGCGCGCCCGAGACCGGTCTTGCCGACCTGCTGCCGGTCTGGGCGGCGTCCTGTCTCGACGAGGCGGGGCTCGCCGCCGCTTCGCTCGACGGCATTGCCGTCACCATCGGCCCCGGCAGCTTCACCGGCCTGCGCGCCTCGCTTGCCCTCGCGCACGGAATCGGCCTCGCCGCCGGCATCCCGGTCTATGGCGTCACCGTGGGCGAGGCGATGGCGGCGCTGCTGCCCGATCCCGGCCGCAAGCTCTGGGTCGTCACCACGGCCCGGCGCGGCCGCCTCTTCCTGGAACGGGACGGCGAAGCGAGCGCCTTCGACGAGACCGACCTGCCCACCCCCGAAGGCCCGATCGCCCTTGCCGGCGACCGTGCGGCGGATATCGCATCCCGCCTCGCCGAAGCCGGCCACGATGCCGTGCCCACCGGGATCGAGACCTGCACCATCGCCGGCATCGCCGCCGCCCTGCGCCAGCGCCTCGCCGCAGGGCACGCGCCGCGCCCCGCCGCCCCGCTCTATGTCGATCCGCCCGAGGCACGCCTGCCCGCCGGCGGCCTGCGCCCGCCCCCGCAGGGGCACGACACCACCCCCACCAACCCGGCCCCGTGACCGGCGCGGGCAACGGCGATAATTCCGCGCCCGCAGCGGCGCCAGACCAACCCGCGCCCGCAGGGGCGCAAGACTGGCCCGCGCCCGCAGGGGTGCCAGACCAACCCGCGCCGGCCACGGCCGCGCACGCCGCCGCCCTCGCCGCGATCCACGCCGCCGCCTTCCCGGACGATCCCTGGTCGGAAGCGGCCATCGCCACCCTGTTCGAGAACCCGACGACCTTTGGCTTCATCGCCCCCGCAGGCGGGCTCGTCCTCGCCCGTGCGGTTGCCGGCGAGGCCGAGATCCTGACCATCGGCGTCGCCGCCACCGCCCGCCGGCGCGGCATCGCCCGCGCCCTGCTGGGCGCCGCCCTGGCGGAAGCGCGGGGCAGGGGGGCCGAGACGGTGTTTCTCGAGGTCGCGGCGGACAACGATGCCGCCATCCGCCTCTATCGCGCCTGCCTCTTCCGCCCCGCCGGGCGCCGGCGCGATTATTACGGTCCGGGGCGCGACGCGCTGCTGTTCACGCGTCCGCTTTCCTGATCACCACCACGGCGCTGCCATCCGGCAGGTCGAACATGTCGAGCAAATCGTGCCCCTGGTCGGCGGCGGCGCGCGGCACGTTCGCCCGCGGCTCGGCGCCGCGCAGCCGCACCAGCAAAATCTCCCCCGCCGCCATCGAATCGAGCGCCAGCCGTGTCCGCACGTAAGTCATCGGACAGGTTTCCGCAGTAATGTCGATGGCCCGGTTATGGGCAGGGAGTTCCATGACTTTCATATCCTGGATTACCATTTTCTAACCAATTTCAAAAAATGGAACATCGATGAGATGAATTACATCCGCCTTTCGGACGAATTTCAAACGTAAATTCTTGCAATTCACATCAAAATGCTCCAGATCAGTTTTCAGGTAAATGATCAAGTAGTGTCGAAGAAGGACCAGTGATGCCGGATAGCCATGACACACAACAACTCCTACAACTCACCGCGCAGATTGTGTCAGCGCATGTATCGCACAATTCGGTTTCGGCCGAAATGCTGCCCACGCTCATCCGGGATGTCTACACGAGCCTCAGCGGCACGGATCAGCCTGTAGAAGAGCCGCCGCCGCCGCTCGAGCCGGCAGTCAATCCGAAGAAATCCGTCTTCAACGATTACATCGTCTGTCTTGAGGATGGAAAAAAACTCAAGATGCTTCGCCGTCATCTGAAATCGGCCTACAATCTGACGCCCGAGCAGTATCGCGAGCGGTGGGGATTGGCGAGCGACTATCCGATGGTCGCCCCCGCCTATGCCAAGCAGCGCTCCACCCTCGCCAAGAAGATCGGCCTCGGCACCAAGACCGCCGGCGCCACCCCCTCCGGCTCCGGGCGCGCCAAGAAGGGCGAGTAGAGCATCATCCGGTCAGATGATATCATCTGCCCGGATAAAGATGCTCTGATTATCAACGTGGTAGAGCACTACATCCGATCCATCAGGATCGGAAAGTGCTCTAAAGCATTATCCGGTCAGATGGAAACATCTGACCGGATGGTGTCATCTGACAAAATAAAGATACTCGGTTTATCGATAATTTAGAGCACGTCTCAAAGGTTTCGGCCGAATGCCCGGCGGGGTCTCCCCGTCGGGCTTTTTCTTGCCCGCCATCTGCCCGCCATCTGGTCGCCTGGCCCGATTGCCTTTTCGCGCACCCTCATCCTACAATCTTCGCAAGCGAAACGCCGCCGTCTTTTTGTTTCGCACCCGGAAAAGGAACATCGCGTGTTGGATCATGCCGCATCCATCAGCCGGCGGGCGGAAATCGTCGCCCTGGTCGAGCAGAATGGCTTTCAGACGATCGAGGCGCTGGCCCGCCATTTCGACGTCACGGTGCAGACCATCCGCCGCGACCTCAACGCGCTCGCCGCCGATGGCAAGCTCAGCCGCTACCGTGGCGGCGCCGGCCTGCCATCGAGCATCGAGAACATGGAATACAACCGCCGCCGCGTGGTCCATCTCGAAGCCAAGCTCCGCATCGCCGACATGGTGGCGGCGGACATTCCCGAACACGCCTCGCTCTTCATCAATATCGGCTCGACCACCGAACAGGTCGCCCGCGCCCTGCTCGGCCATCATGATCTCTCGGTGATCACGAACAATCTCAACGTCGCGCGGATCATGAGCGAAAGCACCGATTTCCGCGTCATCGTCGCCGGCGGCATGGTCCGCAACCGCGATGGCGGCATCACCGGCCAGGCCACCCGCGACATGTTCGACCGTTTCCGCGTCGATATCGGCATCATCGGCGTCTCCGGCATCGACGCCGATGGCGCGCTCTACGATTTCGACATGGATGAGGTGATCTGTTCGCAGGCGATCATCCGCAACGCCCGCCGCGTCGTCCTCGTCACCGATCATTCCAAGTTCGGCCGCCCGGCGATGGTGCGGATCGGCACGCTCGCCCAGGTCTCCGCCCTCTATACCGACCTGCCGCCGCCGCCGCCGATCGCCGCCCTGATCGGCACGCTCGGCATCGAACTGCACGTCGCCGACCCGGCCCCCCAGCCTCCGTCCGGATCGCCGCCCGGATCGCCGCCCGGATCGCCGTCCGGATCGCCGACATGAAAACGCCCGGTCCGTTGCCGGGCCGGGCGCTCTGTCGCGATATCGGGTTGGCGCTCAGTCGGCGGCCAGCGCCATGTGCTTGCGCGCGATCGCGCCGCTGACATAGGTCTCCACCGCCTCGCCGATCGCCTCGGCATGGTTGGCGAACACGTGGTCGGCGCCGGCCAGCACGCGGTAATCGACGGCGACACCCTTCTGCGTGTTGAGCTTGTCGACCAGCTTGCGCACCGAATTCTCCGGCACCAGCTCGTCGGCATCGCCATGGATCATCAGCCCGCCGCAAGGGCAGGGGGCAAGGAAGCCGAAATCGTAATGCGCTGCCGGCGGGGCAACGCTGATCCAGCCCGAAACCTCCGGCCGGCGCATCAGCAACTGCATGCCGACGAAGGCGCCGAACGAATAGCCCGAAATCCACAGCCCGGCATGCCCGGGGTTCAGCGCCTGCATCCAGTCGAGCGCCGCGGCCGCGTCGTTGATCTCGCCCATCCCGCCGTCATAGCTGCCCTGGCTGCGCCCGACGCCGCGGAAATTGAACCGCATGACCGAGAAGCCAAGCCGCTGGAACACCTGGTACATCGTGTAGGTGATGCGGTTGTTCATGGTTCCGCCATGCAGCGGATGCGGGTGCAGCACCAGCGCGAGCGGCGCCCCCCGGTCCTTGGCATGGTGATAACGCCCTTCGAGACGGCCATCCGGCCCGGCAAACATAACTTCAGGCATGGTATTGTCTGGTCTTTCCCAATCGATCGTCACATCACCCGGCCTTCGATCGTCGCCGGGTGCAGGAATATTTCCCCGCCGGCGGCCCGAAGCCGCCCTCGCACCCTCAAGTGCCGCCGGAGCCGGGGAAACGGCTTCGACACTTATATATAGGTTGCCTCCACGCATGATTGACCGGTCCGGTATGCATACCTACTCTCCCCGTCATGACGAGCGCGATCATCCGCAACCATGGCCCCCAGCACGGCCTCTGGCATTGTTCCGGTCGCCGGCCCGAAAGCCGCCGGTCCAGCGTGCGGAGCCCTGTGTCTCCGCCCTTCCGCAGCACGCCGCGTCGCGCCGTTGCCATGCCTGCCGGGGAAGGCGTCCGCCAAAACTTCGTCTCCCGCCCGAAAATTCGTATCCCAGGGCCCGCTAGAGCTTTTAGAGCTTTCATTTCGTCCATCCGGCGCCAATATCGCCGGAGAGGCACAGAGATAACGGATGGCATCCAGATTTTCCACGGAAATGTCGCATGAGCTCAATGTTTTTGCGTGAAACCATCCGGGCCTACCGCCAGCGCGATCCGGCCGCCCGGTCGGATCTCGAGGTTTTGCTGTGCTATCCGGGCCTGCACGCCGTCCTGCTGCACCGTGTCGCGAACTGGCTCTGGCGGCACCGGCTGCGACTCGCCGGCCGCTTCCTCTCGCATCTCGCCCGGGTGGCGACCGGCATCGAGATCCATCCCGGTGCCACGATCGGCCGCCGCTGCATGATCGATCATGGCATGGGCGTGGTCATCGGCGAAACCGCGGTGCTGGGCGACGATGTCTATCTCTACCACCAGGTCACGCTCGGCGGCACGTCGAGCGAGCGCGGCAAGCGCCACCCGACGCTTGCCAACAACGTCATCATCGGTGCCGGCGCCAAGGTGCTGGGCAACATCCTGATCGGCGAGAACGCCCGCGTCGGCGCCAATGCCGTGGTGGTGGCCGATGTGCCGGCGAATACCACCGTGGTCGGCATTCCCGCCCGCCCGGTCGAGCGCGGCACCTCGATCCGCCCGTCCAAACCCCGGTTCGACCCCTATGGCACGCCCTGCGACCCCTGCCTCGACCCGCTGCTGAGCGAGATGGAGCGTCTGCGCGCCGAACTGACCGATCTCGAAGCCCGTGTCGCCCGCGCGGAATCGCGCACACCAGACCGCGCGGAATCGCGCAAACCCGATCACGCGGAATCGCGCACACCAGACCGCGCGGAATCGCGCACACCCGATCACGCGGAGTCGCGCAAACCCGATCACGCGGAGTCGCGCACACCCGATCACGCCGAAGCGCACACACCCGATGATGCCGCGCTGCGCGAGCCCATCCATGACGCGCCCATCGCCCGCGGCTGACCCGGGCCTCTATCTCGACGCCAACGCGACCGAGCCGCTCCGCCCCGAAGCCCGCGCGGCAATCCTCGCCGCCCTCGATCTCGACGGCAATCCCGCCTCGGTCCATGCCGAGGGCAGGGCGGCGCGCAAATATCTCGAATCCGCCCGCGCCACCCTCGCCGCCCGGCTCGGCGCCCGGCCGGAAAACCTCGTCTTCTGCGCCGGCGCGACCGAGGCGAACGCGATGGCGATCCACGGCCTCGCCGCCGGCGGCGCCATCGTCATCGGCGCCACCGAGCACGACGCCGTGCGCGCCGCCGCCCCCAATGCCCGCATCGCCCCGGTCGATGACGCGGGACAGCTCGACCTTGCCGCCTTCGCCGCCCTGCTGGCCGAATGCCGCCCGACCCTTGCCTGCGTCATGGCGGCGAACAACGAAACCGGCGTGCTGAACGACATCGCCGCCATCGCCGCCCTCTGCGCTGCGTGCGGCACGATGCTGCATGTCGATGCCGTGCAGGCCGCCGGCCGCGTTGCCGATCCCGATTATCTCGCCCAGGGTGCCTCCAGCGTCGCCATCTCCGCGCACAAGCTCGGCGGCCCGAAAGGGGCGGGGGCGCTGCTGCTCGCCCCCGACGCCGCCGCCCGCCTCGTCCCGCTGATCCGCGGCGGCGGCCAGGAACAGGGCCGCCGCGGCGGCACCCACAACCTGCCCGGCATCGCCGGCTTCGCCGCCGCCCTCGATGCCGCCCTCGATGCCGTCCATGCCACCGCCGGCTCAACTCCGCGCCTCGCCGCCCTGCGCGATGCGATCGAGGCCGGCGCACGCGCGTGCGGCGCGCGCATCGCCGGCGCCGGCGCGCCCCGGCTGGCGAACACGACCTGCCTGATCCTGCCCGGCCTTGCCGCCGAAACCCAGGTCATCGCGCTCGATCTCGCCGGCATCCGCGTCTCCGCCGGCGCGGCCTGCTCCTCGGGCAAGGTCGCGCGCAGCCACGTCCTGGCCGCGATGGGGCTGGGCGATCTCGCGTCCAACGCCATCCGCGTCTCGCTGCCCTGGAACGCGCCGGACGACGCGCCCGCCCGATTCCTCGCCGCATATCGGCGTCTTGCCGACCGCGCCTTGCGCAAATCCGCGCATGTCTCTACCTCGGCTGCGTGAACGGCGCCCGGACGCGCGCCCTCGCACCGCAACCGACTACGCAACGGATAACGCAACGGATTCAGGGGTCGCACATGCCGAACATGACTTTCATCGAGCGCGACGGCACGCGCCGGACGGTGGACGCCCCGTCCGGCCTGTCGGTGCTCGAAATCGCCCACAAGCACGGGATCGACATCGAAGGCGCCTGCGAGGGCTCGCTCGCCTGCTCGACCTGCCATGTCATCGTCGAGCCCGACTGGTTCGCGAAGCTCGCCGCCGCCTCGGAAGACGAGGAAGACATGCTCGACCTCGCCTTCGGCCTTGAAAAGACCTCCCGCCTCGGCTGCCAGATCGTGATGTCCCCGGTGCTGGACGGGCTCGTCGTGAAGCTGCCCGCCGGCGTGCGGAACGCGCAGGACGGCTGAGACCATGCGCGTCGTCGTCGCCATGTCCGGCGGGGTGGACAGTTCGGTCGTCGCCGGGCTGATGCACGAGGCCGGGCACGAGGTGATCGGCGTCACCCTCCAGCTCTACGATCACGGCGCCGCCACCGGCCGCAAGGGCGCGTGCTGCGCCGGGCAGGACATCCACGACGCCCGCAACGTCGCCGACCGTCTCGGCATCGCCCATTACGTGATCGATGCCGAGGCCGCCTTCCGCGCTGCGGTGATCGGCGATTTCGCCGATGCCTATGCCGATGGCCGCACCCCGGTCCCCTGCGTGCGCTGCAACCAGCACCTCAAGTTCGGCGACCTGCTCGGCCTCGCCCGCGATCTCGGCGCCGAGGCGCTGGCCACCGGCCATTATGTCCGCCGCGAGGAGGGCGCCGAGGGCGCCGAGCTGCATCGCGCGGTCGATGCGCGGCGCGACCAGTCCTGGTTCCTGTTCGCCACCACGCGCGACCAGCTCGCCTTCGCCCGCTTCCCCCTCGGCACCATGCCGGACAAGGACGCCGTCCGCGCCGAGGCCGCGCGGATGCACCTGCCCGTCGCCGAAAAGCCGGACAGCCAGGATATCTGCTTCGTCCCCTCCGGCACCTATGCCGACATCGTCGCGAAGCTCCGCCCCGATGCCGCCGCCCCCGGCGAGATCGTCACCGAGGACGGCGCCGTGCTCGACCATCACCAGGGCATCGCCCGCTACACGGTGGGCCAGGCCAAGCGACTGGGCGCCGCCTCCGGCCATGTCGTCACCAGGATCGACGCCGCCCGCCGCCGCATCGTCGTCGGCCCGCGCGGCGCCGGCGGCCGCGAGGTGCGGATCGCCGAGCCGAACTGGCTGATCGACCCGCCCGCCGCCCCGTTCCGCGCCAGCGTCAAGCTCCGCGCCGGCGAGACGCCGCACCCCGCCGAGATCGACATCGCCCGCAACCTCGTCACCCTCGATACCCCCGCTCTCGCCGCCCCCGGCCAGGCCTGCGTTGTGTATCGCGACACCCGCGTCCTCGGCGGCGGCTTCATCCTGTGATCCGGTGATCGCCGCCGTCGCAAGCCGGGTTTTTTTCGCACCTCGCCGACAAGTCTGATTGGTTTCGCCGCCGTGGCGGTCTATATCCAGACTGGCGCCCCCCGTCAGCCTGAAGTCCGGCCGGCCGGAGCCGCTCCCGCGTGCCGGATCTCCCTGCCGCGGGTCGATGCAACCACGCCATGGCACAAGCCATGCACGGCAAGAAAAAAAGGATTCCACACGTGGCCAACGAAAAATCGCAGAACGTGCAGGATGTGTTCCTCAATCACGTTCGCAAGAGCAAGACCCCGGTCACCGTGTTCCTGGTGAACGGCGTGAAGCTGCAGGGCGTCATCACCTGGTTCGACAATTTCTCGGTCCTCCTCCGTCGCGACGGTCATACCCAGCTCGTCTACAAGCACGCGATCTCGACCGTGATGCCCGGCGCGCCGATCCAGCTCTTCGATGCGACCAAGGCCGAAGGCGCGGCCGGCGGCAGCGGGGCGACTCTCTCCCTCGGCCGTGCCGGCGATGCCGATCGCGACGCCGAGTAGGCCGGATTGACCATACCGACAAAGGCCGCACCCACCCGCGCCGCCATCCTGCTGCCCTGGGAGCATGGCGGGCGGCGCAACGGCCCGCGCGAGGCCGAGGCCCGCCTCGCCGAAGCCATCGGCCTCGCCGCCTCGATCGGCCTCGTCATCGCCCATGAGGAAATCGTCCAGCTCCGCGCCCACCGCCCCGCCACCCTGTTCGGCGAGGGCCAGGTGCAGCGCATCGCTGACTCCATCGCCGAGGCCGAAATCGGCGTCGCGGTGGTCGATTCCACGCTCAGCCCGGTGCAGCAGCGCAATCTCGAACGCGCCTGGAAATGCAAGGTCATCGACCGCACCGGCCTGATCCTCGACATTTTCGGCGAGCGCGCCCGCACCGCCGAGGGCGTGCTGCAGGTCGAACTCGCGCATCTCGCCTACCAGCGCTCCCGCCTCGTCCGCTCCTGGACCCATCTGGAGCGCCAGCGCGGCGGCTTCGGCTTCCTCGGCGGCCCCGGCGAAACCCAGATCGAGGCGGACCGCCGCCTGATCACCGACCGTATCGCCCGCCTCCGCCGCGAGCTCGACGAGGTCCGCCGCACCCGCGCCCTGCACCGCGCCGCGCGCAACCGCGTGCCCTATCCCGTCGTCGCCCTGGTCGGCTACACCAATGCCGGCAAATCGACGCTGTTCAACGCGCTCACCGGCGCCACCGTCCACGCGCAGGACCAGCTCTTCGCCACCCTCGACCCGACGATGCGCCTCATCGTCCTGCCCTCCGGCCGCCACGCCATCCTGTCGGACACGGTGGGCTTCATCTCCGACCTGCCGACCGAACTCGTCGCCGCCTTCCGCGCCACGCTCGAAGAGGTCGCCGCCGCCGACATCATCCTCCATGTCCGCGACTGCGCCCACCCCGACAGCGCCGCCCAGCGCGCCGACGTGATCTCGGTGCTCGACGGCATGGCCCGTTCCGGCATGATCGACGAGGGCTGGTCCTCCCGCTGCATCGAGGTGATGAACAAGATCGACCTGCTCGATCCCGCGATCTCGGACCTGCCGGGCCCCGCCGCCATCGCCGTCTCGGCGCTTTCCGGCGAAAATCTCGAAACCCTGCGCGCCGCGATCGATGCCCGGCTCGCCGGCGCCATGCAGGTCGCGACCTACTGGCTCGCCCATGCCGACGGTGCCGCCCTCGCCTGGCTCTACCGCCACGGCGAGGTGCTCTCCCGCATGGATGGCGAGGATGCCATCGCCATCGAGGTCCGGCTCCGCCCCGAAGACCGCGCCCGCTTCGAGCGCGACCACGAGGCCGCGCTGCACGCCCCGACCCCCTGATCCATCGCCCCGATCCGGCACCCCATCCATCGCCACGGAATCCCGCCCATGATGCCTGACAGATCCGACCTTTCCGCCATCGCGGCGCTGCTGCGCGAGGTCGCCGGCAGCATCGTGATGCCGCGCTTCGGCCATATCGGCCCGGCCGATCTGCGCACCAAATCCGGCCCGCTCGACCCCGTGACCGTGGCCGACGAGGCGGCCGAGCGCGCGCTGACCGAAGGCCTGCGCGCCCTCTTCCCCGATGTCGCGGTGATCGGCGAGGAATCGGTCGCCGCCGATCCCGCCCTGCTCGGCGCGGTCGCCGGCCCCGCCCCGGTCTTCGTGATCGACCCGATCGACGGCACCCAGAACTACGCCGCCGGCCTGCCGCTGTTCGGCCTGATGATCGCCCTGGTCGAGGGCAACCAGACCATCGCCGGCCTGATCCACGACCCGCTGCGGGACGATACCATGCTCGCCACGCGCGGCGCCGGCGCCTTCCTGCTCCGCGGCGCGGCGGCGCGTGCCGAATTCCTGCCTTTGCGCGTCGCCGCCCCGGCGCCGCTCGCGCAGATGATCGCCTCGGTCTCCTGGCAATACATGGCGGCGGACGAAAAATCCCGCGTGCTCGCCCGTCTCGACGCAATCGGGCAGACGCCCAACCTGCGCTGCGCCGCCGCCACCTACCGCGCCATGGCGTCGGGCCACATGCACGCCACGGTCTCCCGCCGCACCCTGCCGTGGGACCATGCCGCCGGCACGCTGATCGTCGAGGAGGCCGGCGGCCATGTCCGCCGCCCGGATGGCGAGGCCTGGCGCCCCGCCGACATCGATGGCGGCCTCATCGCCGCCGCCGACCGCGACACCTGGCACCGCCTGCGCGACGCGCTCTACGGCTAGCTTTCCAGCTTCACCGCCTGCCAGAGCGCTTCCATCTCCGCGAGCCCGGCCGCTTCCGGCGTGGTCCCGGCGGCGGCGAGCCTCGCCTCCACCGCGCGGAACCGGCGCTCGAACTTCGCATTCGCCCGCGCCAGCGCCTGCTCGCCATCGCAGCCGAGCTTGCGGGCGAGATTGACCATCACGAAGAACATGTCGCCCAGCTCGTCCTCGATCCGCGCCGGGTCCGCCCCCGCCAGCTCGGCGCGCAGCTCCGCCGTCTCCTCGTCGAGCTTGTCGAGAACCGACTCCGCATCCGGCCAGTCGAAACCCACCCGTGCCGCCCGCGCCGCGAGCTTGCGCGCCCGCATCAGCGCCGGCAGCGTGGTGGCGATGCCATCCAGCAGGCCGCTCTCCGCCCGCGCCGCCCGCTCGCGCGCCTTGTCCGCCTCCCAGGCCTGGGTCTGCGCCGCCTGGTCCCGCGCCGCGGCATCGCCGAACACATGCGGATGCCGGCGGATCATCTTCGCGGCAATCCCGGCGGCGACCTCGTCGAAGCCGAACCAGCCGCGCTCCTCCGCCATCCGCGCGTGATACACCACCTGGAACAGCAGATCCCCCAGCTCGTCGCGCAGCGCCGCCGGATCGCCTTTTCCGATCGCGTCCGCAACCTCATAGGCCTCTTCGACCGTATAGGGAGCGATGGTGGCGAAATCCTGCTCGCGATCCCACGGGCATCCGGTCTGCGGATGCCGAAGTGCGGCCATGACGGCGAGGAGGCGGTCGATCGGTCTGTCGGTCATGCGATCCCGAAGCTGTGATGGGTGATCCCGCCGCGGTCACGGCGGCTTGATGAATGGCCAGCGCGCACCAGAGTAATCTATCGCCCGAGGAGAACAACCATGCACGTCATCCGCACACCGGACTGGTCCCTGCCCGAGCGGGATGCAACCCCCCCGCATCTCGCCCTCAACCGCCGCGCCGCCCTCGCCACGCTGGGCGGCGCCATGCTCGGCTTCGGCCAGATCGGCGCCGCGCTGGCCGATGCGAATGCCAAACCGGGCGATCGCATCGCCGACTACCCGCCCTCCGCCGCCCGCTTCGACCCCGCGCGCAGCCTTACCCCTCGCCACAATGCCGAAACCTACAACAATTTCTACGAATTCGGCCTGCACAAGGACATCTGGCCCAAGGCCCAGAAGCTCCCCACCGAGCCCTGGACCATCCGCATCGACGGCATGGTGGAAAAGCCCTTCACCATCTCCTTCGACGACCTGATGAAGAAGGTCAGCACCGAAACCCGAATCTACCGCCATCGCTGTGTCGAGGCCTGGTCCCTCGTCGTCCCCTGGGAAGGCTTTCCGCTCGCCGAGCTGGTCAAGCTGGCGAAGCCGCTCTCGGGGGCGAAATATCTCCGCTTCACCTCGCTCGCCGATCCCAAGGTGATGCCGGGCCTGTCGATCCCCTTCTTCCCCTGGCCCTATCACGAGGGCCTGACCATGGCGGAGGCGATGAACGAGCTCGCCTTCGTCGGCACCGGCATGTACGGCGCGAAGATGCCCAAGCAGGACGGTGCGCCGATCCGCGTCGTGCTGCCCTGGAAATACGGCTTCAAGTCGGCGAAATCCCTGGTCCGCATCGAATTCACCAAGGAGCGACCGGTCACCTTCTGGGAAAAGACCAGCCCGGACATGTATGGCTTCTGGGCCAATGTGAACCCGAACTACCCCACCCTGCGCTGGAGCCAGGCGCGCGAGCGCGTCATCGGCACCGGCGATGTGGTGCCGACGCAAATTTACAACGGCTACGGCAAATGGGTCGCCCCGCTCTATGCCGGCATGAAGCAGGACAAGAAACTGTTCATGTGACGCCCAGCAGCCGGCGGGCGATGCCGATCACCCGCCGCGCCTCGCTCCACAATTCGTAGCGGTCGAATTCCGCCGCCCTGGCCCAGGCGATGTCGGTCACGTCATCGCCCGCCACCGCCTCGCCGCCCTGATACAGCCCGGCGAAATCGAGGATTGTGTAATGGAACTCGATGCGCTGGGCCGCATCGCGATGGATCGAATCGACATGCGCCGCCAGCACGAGCGCCCCGGCTTCGAGCCCGGTCTCCTCGCGCAATTCCCGCCGCGCCGCCGCCTCCGCCGTCTCGCCCAGCTCCTGGCCGCCGCCCGGCAGGCTCCAGGCCCCGAGTGCCGGCTTGCGGCCGCGGCGGATCAGCAGCACCTCGTCGCCGCGCAGCAGCACCACCCCGATGCCGACGCGCGGCGCCTCCGGATAGGCCCGGCTCATCCGGCCACCAGCGCGCGGATCGCGCGGTCCTGCTCGAACAGGTGCAGCAGCACCCGCGCCGCCCGCCCGCGCGGGGATTCGAGCTGCGGGTCGGTGTCGAGCAGCAGGGTCGCGTCTTTCTGCGCCATCGCAATCAGGTCCTCGTCGCGTTCGGCGTCCGCCAGAAGGTAGCCGGGCAGGCCGGACTGTTTCGCCCCCAATATGTCACCGCCGCCGCGCAGCCGGAAATCCTCGTCGGCGATGCGGAACCCGTCCTCCGTCTCCCGCAGGATCGCGAGCCGCCGCCGCGCCGCCTGGCTCGGCTCGTCGCCATGCAGCAGCAGGCAGAAACTCGCCGCCGCCCCGCGCCCGACCCGCCCGCGCAGCTGGTGCAGCTGCGCCAGCCCGAACCGGTCCGCATGCTCGATCACCATCACGTTCGCCTCCGGCACGTCCACCCCCACCTCGATCACCGTGGTCGAGACCAGGATATCCGCCTCGCCGCGGGCGAAGCGCTCCAGCGCCGCCGCCCGGATCTCGATCGGCTGGCGCCCATGCGCCAGCACCACCCGCGCGCCGAACCGCTCGGCGAGTGCGGCGAACCGCGCCTCGGCGGCGGCGATGTCCATCGCCTCGCTCTCGGCCACCAGCGGACACACCCAATAGACCCGCCCGCCCTGGCGGATCATCCGCGCCACCGCGGCGACGATCTCCTCCATCCGCCCCGCCGGGTGCAGCGTGGTGCGGATCGGCTGCCGCCCGGCCGGCTTGGCGAGAATCCGGCTCACGCTCATCTCCCCCCAATGCGAGAGCAGCAGCGTGCGCGGGATCGGCGTCGCCGTCATCACCAGCATGTCCGTCGCCCGCCCCTTGGCGCCGAGGGCGAATCGCTGCTCGACGCCGAACCGGTGCTGCTCGTCGATCACCGCGAGGCCGAGATCGTGGAACGCGACACTCTTCTGGAAGATCGCATGGGTGCCGACCACGATCGGGATCGACCCGTCGGCGAGCCCGGCCAGCACGCGCCGCCGCTCCGCCGTCCGCAGCGAGCCGGTCAGCAGCGCGACCGGCACGGGGCAGAGTTTCTCCAGCGTCGCGAGATGCTGGCGGGCCAGCAATTCGGTGGGGGCGAGCAGGGCGGCCTGCGCCCCGGCCTCGACCACGCGCAGCATCGCCAGCGTCGCCACCAGCGTCTTCCCCGCGCCGACATCGCCCTGCAACAGCCGCAGCATCCGGTGCGGTGACGCGAGATCGGCGTCGATCTCGGCGAGCGCCTCGTCCTGTGCCGCGGTCGGCGCGAAGCCGAACCGCGCCAGCGCCGCCGCCCGCAGCCGCCCATCCCCGGCAAAGGCGCGCCCCGTCCGCCGCCGCCGCCGCGCGCGGATCAGCGCGAAGGCGAGCTGCCGCGCCAGCAACTCGTCATAGGCGAGCCGCCGCGCCGGGCGGTCGTCCGGCATCGATTCGGGCGCCTGCAGCGCCCGCAGCGCGGCGGCGAATCCCGGCCAGCCCTGCTTCTTCAGCACGGAAGGCATCTGCCATTCCGGCAGCTCCGGCAGACGGGCGAGGGCGCCGTCCACCGCCCGCGCCATCAGCCGCGCCGAAAGCCCCGCCGTCAGCCCCCGCACCGGCTCGATCGCCGGCAGCCGCGCCGCGTCCTCCGCCGCCAGCACGTAATCGGGATGGGGCAGGGTAGGGCGGTCGGCGAACCGCTCGACCTTGCCCGACAGCAGCAGTTTCGCCCCCAGCGGAAACTGCCGCAGCCGCCCGGGATGGAACAGCACCACCTCGCCGAAGCCGCTGGCGTCGCGAATCACCACCCGGTGCGGCTGCCCCCGCCGCGCCGGCGCCTCGTGCCGCACCACCTCGATCATAACCGTCGCAACCATCCCCGGCTCCGCCTCGGCCAGCGTCGAAAACCGCGAGCGGTCGATGAAATGCAGCGGCAGGTGAAACAGCAGGTCGCCCACGCGTGGCCCGCCCACCGCGCGCGCGATCAGCGCCGCGAGTTTCGGGCCGACGCCCGGCAGGCTGGCAAGCTCGGCCCGGAACGGCGCCAGCGACTCGGAGATGTTGGTGGTCACGGGCTGACAGTGGCGGAGCACTCCACTATATCGCAACCCATCATGACCGATGTATCGACCGAGGCGCTCGCGCAGCGCCGCCGCCGGCTGCTCTACCGGGCCACCCATCGCGGCACCTATGAAAACGACCTGATGATCGGCGGTTTCGCCCGCAAATATATCGACGCGATGGACGATGCCGCGCTCGACGCGCTGGAGGCGGTGATGGAACACCCCGACGCCGAGCTGGCGGACTGGCTGACCGGCCGCAAGCCGGTCCCGCCTGAAGCCGATTCGGACATGTTCCACCGCATCCGCGACGAGGCGGCGGAGATCGCGCAGGGCGAGTTCGGCGCCAAGCGCGGGCGATGAGCCTGCTTCCCGTCTACGGCGCGCCGGAAGGGTTCGACGCCGACCTGATCGCCCGCCGCGCCGCCGAGGCCGGCACGGTGCTGCACATCGCGCGCGACGATGCCCGCCTCGCCCGGCTGGAGGACGCGCTCGCCTTCTTCGCCCCCGCCGCCGAGATCATCCGCTTCCCCGCCTGGGACTGCCTGCCCTACGACCGCGTCTCGCCCAACCCGGCCATCGTCTCCGACCGTGTCGCCGCCCTGGCCCGGCTGCTGGAGCCGGCGAAGGGCACCCGCATCGTGCTGACCACGGTGAACGCCGCCGTCCAGCGCACCCCGCCGCGCGCCCGCTTCGCCGGCGCCAGCCGCACCATCGCCCCCGGCGGCGCCGCCGCCCCGGACGATCTCGCCCGCTTTCTCGAACAGCGCGGCTATCACCGCGTCGGCACCGTCATGGAACCCGGCGATTTCGCCGTCCGCGGCGGCATTTTCGACGTCTGGCCCGCCGGCGAGCCGACGCCTGCCCGCATCGACCTGTTCGGCGACACGGTAGATACACTTCGCCGCTTCGACCCCGGCACCCAGCGCAGCGGCGAGGCGCTGGACCAGCTCACCTTCCGCCCCGCCACCGAGTTGCCGCTCGATGCCGAGGCGGTCAGCCGCTTCCGCACCGGCTTTCGCGACCTGTTCGGCGCCGAGGCGCAGGCCGACCCGCTCTACGAGGCGATCTCCGACGGCCGCCGCCAGCCCGGCATGGAACATTTCGCCCCGCTCTTCTGCGAGACGATGGAAACCGTGTTCGACTATGCGCCCGGTGCTGCCATCAGCCTCGACCACCAGGCCGAGGAGGCCGCCGCCGCCCGCTTCGAGATGATCGCCGATCATTATGAAGCCCGCCGCGCCCCGCCCCGCGCCGGCGAGGCGCCCTACCGGCCGATCCCGCCCGCCAGCCTCTATCTCGACCGCGCCGGCCTCGATGCGCTGCTCCGCGCCCGTGGCGCGACCGTCTTCTCCCCCTTCGCCCGGCCCGACGGGGCCGAGGGTGTCGAAGCCGGCGGCCGTCCCGGCGCCATCCTCGCCGCCGCCCAGGGCATCGCCTCGGTCTATGACGAATTCCGCCTGCTCGCCGCCCGCTGGCGCGAGGCCGGGCGCCGCGTCGTCCTCGCCGCCTGGTCCGCCGGCTCGCGCGACCGTCTCGCCGCCCTGCTGCGCGACCACGGCATGCGCTCGATCCCGATCGACAACGCCGCCGAGGCCCGCATCGCCCAGGGCGACGCCATACTGCTCGCCATTCTCGGCCTCGAGCGCGGCTATGTCGCCGACGATCTCGCCATCGTCGCCGAGCAGGACCTGCTCGGCCAGCGCATCGCCCGCCCGCCGCGCCGCCGCCAGCGCGCCGACCAGTTCATCGCCGACGCCACCGAAATCGCGGAGGGCGATCTCGTCGTCCATCAGGATCACGGCATCGGCCGCTATGACGGGCTGGTGACGCTGAGCGTCGACGGCGCGCCGCATGACTGCCTGCGCCTGCTCTACGATGGCGACCAGAAGCTCTTCCTGCCGGTCGAGAACATCGACATGCTCTCCCGCTTCGGCAGCGAGACCGCCGGCGTCGGGCTCGACCGCCTGGGCGGCGCCTCCTGGCAGGCGCGCAAGGCCAAGGCCCGCAACCGCATCCGCGACATGGCGGCCGGCCTCATCCGCATCGCCGCCGAGCGCAAGCTGCACGACGCCGCGATCCTCGCCGCCGATGACGGCGCCTTCGCCGAGTTCTGCGCCCGCTTCCCCTATACCGAAACCGAGGACCAGGCCCGCGCCATCGCCGATGTCATGGAAGATCTCGCCGCCGGCAAGCCGATGGACCGGCTGGTCTGCGGCGATGTCGGCTTCGGCAAGACCGAAGTGGCCCTCCGCGCCGCCTTCATCGCCGCGATGTCCGGCGCCCAGGTCGCCGTGGTGGTGCCGACCACGCTGCTCGCCCGCCAGCATTACCGCCTGTTCTCCGAGCGCTTCGCCGGCCTGCCCATCCGCGTCGAGCAGCTCTCCCGCCTCGTCTCCGCCAAGGATACCGCGAAGGTGAAGGCCGGCCTCGCCGACGGCACGGTGAACATCGTCGTCGGCACCCATGCGCTGCTCTCCAAAACCATCGCCTTCGCCGATCTCGCGCTGCTGATCGTCGACGAGGAGCAGCATTTCGGCGTCGCCCACAAGGAACGGCTCAAGCAGATCAAGGCGGACATCCACGTCCTCACCCTGACCGCGACGCCGATCCCCCGCACCCTCCAGCTCGCGCTGACCGGCGTGCGCGACCTCTCGCTGATCACCACCCCGCCGGTCGATCGCCTTGCCGTGCGCACCTTCATCATGCCGTGGGACAAGCTGGTGATCCGCGAGGCCATCGCCCGCGAGCGCTTCCGCGGCGGGCAGATCTTCTGCGTCGTCCCGCATATCGAGGATATCGACCGGATGCGCGAGCGCCTGGCCGAGATCGCGCCGGACCTGCGCACCGCCACCGCCCATGGCCGCCTGCCCCCCACCGAGATCGAGCGGGTGATGACCGAGTTCAGCGAAGGCAAGCACGACGTCCTGCTCGCCACCAACATCGTCGAATCCGGGCTCGACATGCCGGCGGTGAACACGATCCTGATCTGGCGCGCCGATCTCTTCGGCCTCGGCCAGCTCTACCAGCTGCGCGGCCGCGTCGGCCGCGGCAAGCAGCGCGGCTACGCCTATCTCACCTGGCCCGCCTCGCACACGCTCGCCGCCTCCTCGCAGAAACGCCTCGAAGTGATGCAGACGCTCGACACGCTCGGCGCCGGCTTCACCCTCGCCTCCCACGATCTCGACCTGCGCGGCGCCGGCAACCTGCTGGGCGATGAACAATCCGGCCATATCCGCGAGGTCGGCATCGAGCTCTACCAGCAGATGCTGGAGGATGCGGTGGCCGAGCTGCGCGCGGCCGGCGGCGGCCAATCGCGCGAGGCCGCGCGGGACTGGACGCCGAATATCGGCCTCGGCCTGCCCGTCCTCATCCCCGAGGCCTACGTGGCCGACCTGCCGGTCCGCCTCGGCCTCTACCGCCGCATCGGCGGGCTCGTGACCGATGCCGAGAGCGAGGCGCTCGCCGCCGAACTGGTCGACCGGTTCGGCCCGATGCCGGCGGAGGTGGAAAACCTCCTCGCCACCGTGGCGCTCAAGCGCGCCTGCCGCGCCGTCGGCGTCGAGAAGCTGGAGGCCGGGCCGAAAGGCATGGTCGTCGCCTTCCGCGGCAACGCCTTCGCCAATCCCGGCGGCCTCGTCTCCTGGCTCGCCACCCGCGCCGGCCTGCTCCGCCTGCGCCCGGACCACAAGCTGGTCATGGTCCGCGAGATGGACGTGAAGGCCCGCCTCGCCGCCGCGCGGGACATCGTGGGCAACCTCCAGCGGATTCTCGACCAGTCGAAAGCCGCATGATCCGGTGGCGTAACTAAACAAATCGAAACTTGCTCCGGCCGCCCCGGTCCTCATCTTTGCGTGAGGAAGGCGGCCGCTCCTCGGCCGCCCCGCGCATCGCCGCCCGGCGACGATGCCGCCGCGGCCGCCCTGCGGCCGCCCAGCCTGAAGAGGTCATGCCCATGAACGACCGAACCCTTTTCCGCGCCAGTGCCGTTGCCCTGCTCGCCGCCGCTTTCGCAGCCTCCCCCGCTCTGGCCGCGACCACCGCGCCCGGCGCCGCCACCCCGATGCCCGCACCCACCACCGGCTCGATGGCAGCCGCCCCCGCCGCCTCGCCGCAGACCGTCGCCAAGGCCGGCAAGGCGCTGCACCAGGTGCTCGACATCAACCACAGCTACGGCGCGAAACTCGCCCACACGACCGACCCCGCCGGCAAGCAGCGCCTGATCGCCTCGGCCAAGTCCAAGGCGGCGGCGGCGATCACCGCCCAGGGCCTCACCGTCCGGCAATACGACCAGGTCCTGGCCGAGGCCCGGCAGAATCCCTCGATGCGCGCGCAGCTCTTCGCCGCCGCCGGCCTGCCGGCGCAGAAATGACCGCCTGACCGCCGCGCCGCCGCCGCAAGGCGGGGTGCTGCGGTCGCCAGCACCCATCCAGAGCATCATCCGATCAGATGGAATCATCTGATCGGATAAAGATGCTCGACTTATCAATATGCTAGAGCACTACATCCGATCCAATCGGATCGGAAAGT
>NZ_NCAS01000034.1:0-25100 GCF_002255515.1 Acidiphilium sp. 20-67-58
CCGTCCCTGTCACTCCCCCCTCCCTGTCCCCGTTTCCCTCTCCTCCCACTCCCCCTTTCCTCCCCTCCCCCCGTCCCCCATCCCCGCCCTTCCCCCTGCCCATCTCTCCCCAACCCCTTTCCCCGCCTCCCGACCACTCATCCCATCCGCTTGATCCATATCAAAGTGACATTTTCAACTGTCACTATAACTTGACACATCAAGTCACGGGGAGGGATGAATGCGGATCCTGCTGTTGCATCCGAACTATCATTCTGGCGGCGCCGAGATCGCCGGAAACTGGCCGCCCGCCTGGGCCGCCTATATCGCCGGCGCGCTGAAATCCGCCGGCTTCACCGATCTCCGCTTCATCGACGCGATGACCAACGACCTGTCGGACGATGCCCTGCGCGACATCCTCCGCGCCGAGCGGCCGGAAATCATCGGCAGCACCGCGATCACCCCCTCGATCTACAAGGCCGAGCGCCTGCTCGAAATCGCCCGCGAGGAACATCCAGGCGCGCTCACGGTGCTCGGCGGCGTGCACGCCACCTTCATGTATGGCCAGGTTCTCGCCGAAGCCCCCTGGATCGACGTGATCGTGCGCGGCGAGGGCGAAGGGATCATCGTCGATCTCGCCCGTGCCGTGGCGGCGGGGACTTTCGCGGCAACCCGCCACGACATAAGGGGCATCGCCTTCCGCGAGGCCGGCAAGGTCGTCGCCACCGAAGCCGCCCCCACCGTCAAGGATCTCGACGCCCTCGCCCCCGACTGGGGCATCCTCGACTGGGACCGCTACCGCTACATCCCGCTCGGCACCCGTGTCGCCATCCCCAACATGGCGCGCGGCTGCCCCTTCACCTGCTCGTTCTGCTCGCAATGGAAATTCTGGCGCGACTACCGCTACCGCGACCCCGTGAAAGTGGTCGATGAAATCGTGCGCCTGCGCGATGAGCACGGCGTCGGCTTCTTCATCCTCGCCGACGAGGAACCGACGGTCAACCGCAAGAAATTCGTCGCCTTCTGCGAGGAGCTGATCGCGCGCGATGTCGGCCTGCTCTGGGGCATCAACACCCGCGTCACCGACATCCTGCGCGACGAGGCGCTGCTGCCGCTCTACCGCCGCGCCGGGCTCATCCACGTCTCCCTCGGCACCGAAGCCGCCGCCCAGATGAAGCTCGACCTTTTCAACAAGGAAACCACGATCGAGCAGAACCGCAAGGCGATCGCCCTGCTGCGCGCCGCCGGCATCGTGGTCGAGGCGCAGTTCATCGTCGGGCTCGAGAACGAAACACGCGAAACGCTGGAGGAAACCTACCGCATGGCGCGCGACTGGGCGCCCGATCTCGCCAACTGGTCGATGTACACGCCCTGGCCCTTCTCCGACCTGTTCCGCGAACTGGCCGACAAGGTCGAAGTGTTCGACTACGAGAAATACAATTTCGTCACCCCGATCATCCGCCCCGCGGCGATGGACCGCGCCGAACTGCTCGACCGGGTGATGCACAATTACCGCCGCTTCTACATGCGCAAGGCGTTCTTCTCCTACCCCTGGGCCGGCTCCGGCGCGCGGCGGCGCTACCTGCTCGGCTGCCTCAAGGCGTTCATGAAATCCGGCTTCGAGCGGAAATTCTACGATCTCGGCCGGGTCGGCTACTGGGGGCCGCAATCGAAGCGCAAGGTCGATTTCCATTTCGACGGCGCGCGAAGCAAGGCCGGCGCGGAACAGGTCGAATGGCGCACCATGCATGACAATAAAAAGCGTGCATTGGACAACAATAAAACGCGTGCGACGCACGATAACGAAACGCGTGCAACGCACGACAATAACAAGCCCCATCGCAAGGCGCCCAGCCCCGCGGAACCACCGCCCTGACCGCGCCCGACAATCCGGCGGGGCCGCGCATCGGGCCGAACGCGATCCTCCAGGTCTTCGCCGCCCTCGCCGCCTCGGGCGGGCCGGCCTGCGTCGCCCGTGTCGCGCGCGCGGCCGGCGCCGAACCCTATCTCGCCCATCCGCCCGCCGCGATGGTCCCGGCGGCGGATGTGCTGGCGCTGCATCGCGCGGTGCGCGCCTGCCTCGGCGCCGGGCCGGGCGGGGTCGTGCTGCGCGCGGCCGGTGCTGCGACCGGGCGTTATCTCCTCGCGCGGCGGATTCCGCGCCCGGTCCGCCTCGCCCTCCGCGCAGCCCCGGCGCCGCTCGCCGCCCGCCTGCTGGTCGCGGCGATCCGCCGCCACGCCTGGACCTTCGGCATGCCGGACGGGCTGGACGCCACCTGGCGCGGCGGCCTCCGCCTGACCCTCGCGACCAACCCGATCGCGGTGCCGGGCACCGCAAGACCTGAACGGCCCAGCTCCGCCGGGAGCGAAATGCCCGACTCCGCCGGGATCGAGGATCCAGGCGCATGCAATCCGGGCTGCGCGTTTCACGCCGGCACCTTCGAGGTGCTGTTCCAGGCGCTGGTCGACCGCCGCCTCGTGGTGCGAGAGGAATCCTGCCGCGCCGCCGGCCAGCCTGCCTGCGTCTTCACGATCGGGCGCGGCTGATCTCCTGGAAACAGGGCGCGAGCAAAAGATCGGAGGTGCCAGATCAGAGGGGCCCGATCGGAGGTAATGGACCCGCGGCGCGGATGATGCTCTACCCTCCCTGCCCCGAGCCACCCGGCCGCGCCCGCCGCGGCCCCGCAGGAGATCGCGACGTGACCGACTGTTCCACACCAAGCCCGGCCACACGAGGCCCGGCCGTCGCCGTGATCGGCGCCGGCGCCGCCGGCCTCGCCGCCGCGCGCCGCCTTGCCGGCACCTGCGCCGTCACCGTGTTCGACAAGGCGCGCGGCCCCGGCGGCCGCCTCGCGCATCGCCGCCGCGAGGGCTTCGCCTTCGATTTCGGCGCGCCGTTCTTCACCGCCCGCGACCCGCGCTTCACAGCCGAACTCGCCCGGCTGCGCGCGGCGGGAATCGTGACACCCTGGGCCTGCCGCTTCGCCGAGATCGAGGCCGCCGCCATCACCCACCGGCGCGACTGGGGCGATACCCCGGCGCATTACGTCTCGATCGGCCGGATGAGCCGCCTCACCGCGCACTGGGCCGAAGGGCTCGACATCCGGCAGAATTGCCGCATCACGGCGCTTCACCCCGCGCCCGCGGGCTGGACGCTGGAGAGCGAGGCGGGCGAGCGCTTCGGCCCCTTCGCCTTCGTCGTCCTCGCCCTGCCGGCGCCGCAGGCCGCCGCCCTGCTGCCCGAAACCTCGATGCTGCGCGCCACCGCCGCCTCGGCGCGGATGCAGGGCGCCTTCTCCCTGATGCTGGGCCTCGCCGCACCGCTCGATCCAGGCTTCGATGCCGCCCTGGTGCGCGATGGCGTGCTGAGCTGGATCTCGCTCTGCGCCGCGCGGCCGGGGCACGAGGGCGGGCCGGGCCTTGTCGCGATCAGCCGCAATTCCTGGGCGGACGACCATCTCGAGGACGATCCCGCGACCATCCGCGCCGCGATGCTCGACGCCCTCGCCGCCTGTCTCGGCGAAACGCTCGCGCCGGTGCATCTCGACCTGCATCGCTGGCGCTACGCCAACGCCCCGGCGGTCGCAGGGCGGCCCCGCCTGATCGACGCCGCCAACCGCCTCGCCCTTTGCGGCGACTGGACGGCGCAGGGAAAGGTCGAGGCCGCCTATCTCTCCGGGCTGGAGACCGCGGAGGCGGTTCTCGCCCGCCTCGCCGCCAGCTGACGCGGCGGGCCCGCCGGCGCGGCACCCACCGCCGCCCCCGCCCCCGACCCCGCGTTTGAGGCCGCCAACACATCGACGGCGCGACCCAGCGCCGCGAGCGTGGCCACCTCGCTGTAGCGCGCAACGATGTAGGCAAGCCCCGCCTCGGCGAGACGGCGGTTCAGCGCCTCGTCCTCATGCACGCGGACGATCTTGGCGGCGAACTCCTCCGCCGAACCGGCAACCAGCCAGTCCAGCGGCGCCGGCAGGTCGAGCCCCTCGGCGGCGACCGGGCTCATCACGCAGGGCAGCCCGTGCGCGAAACTCTCCAGCACCTTGCCCTTGATCCCGGCGCCGAAGCGCAGCGGCGCCACGGTGCAGCGCACCCGGTGCAGCACCTCCGCCAGATCGGGCACATACCCCACCGTCACCAGCCCGCCGCCGTGCAGCCGGCTCACCGCCTCCGGCATCCGGCTGCCGACGATATGGCTCGTCGCCGCCGGCAGGCTCTCGCGCACCAATGGCAGGATATCCTCGGCATAATGCCGCACGGCGTCGACATTGGGCGGATGCCCGAAGCCGCCGACGAACGCGATGCCCGCCCGCTGCGCGAACGGCACCGGCGCCGGGCGCGGCCGCACCGCCCATGGCACCACATGGGTTTCGATCTCCGGCGCGAGCGTGCCCAGCATCTCCGCCTCGACCGAGGAATGGACGATCACCGCGTCCACCACCCGCATCACCGCGAGTTCCCCCGCCTTCTGCGCCGCCAGCCCGACCGTCGCCGCATCGCCCGGCGCCACCGCCGCCTGGCGTTCGAGGCGCAGGAAATGCAGGTCGGCGACGTTGTAGACGATGCGGGTTTTCGGAAAATAACGCCGCGTCAGCATTGCGTATTTGGCGGCGTTCGAGTAGCGGTGGATATAGACGAGGTCGGGCGCGACCAGCGCATCGCGGAACACCTCCTCGACCGACCGCGCGAACGGCGCGTGCAGGCACTCGATGCCGACCTTGCGCAGATCGCCGGTATAGGGCTGGTGATCCTGCATGTTGTCGGCCGGCACGAAGGTCACCTTGTAGCCGAGTGCGAGCAACGCGCGCATATGCGCGACCGCCGCGTTCGATCCGGCATCGAGATCGGGCGTCGGCACGGTGTCGTCGATGAAATAGGCCCGCCGGCGCACCTGCCGCTCGGCCTCGAGGTCGGGGCACTCGCCATTGAAGCCGTGCCCGGCGAGCACGTCCTTCCAGCGCGCCTGGAACTTGCGCTGGTTGACAAGCTGGTAGCGCTTGAGCCCGCTGCCGGCGACATCGACGCCATTGCTGACGCCTTCGAGATGCACCACTTCCGACGCCGGCTGCACCACCACCCTTCGGCCGAGCTGGCGAACCCTGAAGGCGAGATCGACATCCTCGTAATAGGCCGGCGCGTAATGGGTATCGAAGCCGCCCAGCGTCTGGAACAGCACCCGCTCGATCATCAGCGCGGCGCCGGACACCCAGTCGGCATCGCGCAGATGCAGGAAGCGCGGCTCCGCCGGATCGGCCCCGCGTCCCCAGTTCCACCCGTCGCCGAGGCGCCAGACGATCCCGCCCACCTCCTGCAGCGTGCCGTCCTCGGCCAGCAGCCGCGACCCCGCGATGCCGACCCCGGGCACCTGCTCGAACGTGTCGACCAGCGCATCCAGCCATCCCTCGCGGACCAGCGTGTCGTTGTTGAGGAACAGCAGATACCGCCCGCGCGCCTCCCGCGCGCCGGCATTGCTCGCCCCCACGAAGCCGAGCTGCGCGGGCGTGCGCACCACCCGCACCGGCCCGGCGAGCACCAGCGTGCAGAACAGCGTCTCGTCGGTGGAGCCGTCATCGACGATGACGATCTCGCAGGAGCGGCGCGGAAAATGATCCCGGATCGACTCGAGGCAGCGATAGGTGTGATCGAAATGATTATGCGCGGGAATGATGACCGAAACCTCCGGCGCCGTCTCGGCCGCACCCGCGGGGCCGAGGATCAGCAGCGGATAGGCCTGGCCCAGCGCGTCGATGATGCCGCCGGTCCGGCCGTCGAGCTCGGCGCGCGGCACCAGCCCCTCGCGCGCCGCCGCCGCCGTCATCCCCGCCGCCTCGGCCAGCCGGTCATGCGCGTTGAGGGAATGGTTCAGCAGCCTGAGCAGGAGGCCGATCCCGCCGGCAAGCTCGGCCGGCGCCTTCGCGGCGAGGCTGGCCTGCACGAAGGCCTCGGTCATGAAGCGCCGCGCCGGCTCGTCGAGAGCCGGCGGCGAGCGCACGATCCAGTGCGGCGAGCCCAGCAGGTCGAGCCCGTCCGATGCCCGGCGGATGCTCACCAGGTGCCGCGAATGCGGCAGCACCATGTCGAGCCCGACGATCGAGAACGCGTGTCGCCCGTTGCCATATCCCGCCTGCTCCAGATCCGGCCGGTAGAGATCGGCCCGCACCCGGAACAGCGTCACCCCGCCCTCGACAAGGTCGATGTCCAACGGCTCGTCCGGCCGCTCCGGGTCCCAGATCCACCCGGCAATGCTTTCGTGATCGCAACGCTCCAGATATCCGACCGGCCGCCGCACCGTCGCCTCGTCGGACGACGCTGCCGGCGCGACATCCCCTCCCCGGTCCCCGGCACCGCCCGGCGGGAGCGCCTGCTCGTCTTTCGACTCGTCTCGATTTGTATTTTTAATATTGTTAGTTTGCTTTTTCTTCATATCGTCCAAATAATACGTTAGAGCCTAATCCGATCAGATGAAATCTCCCGATCGGATAAAGACGCTCAGGTTATCATCACGTTAGAGCCTCATCCGATCAGATGGAATTATCTGATCGGATAAAGATGCTCTAATTATCAACACGATAGAGCACGACATCCGATCCGAAAGGATCGGAACGTGCTCTAGACCGCGAAATCCGATCCGTCAGGATCGGAACGTGCTCTAGACCGCGAAATCCGATCCGTCAGGATCGGAACGCGCGCCAAGGCTAAAATGAAATGATCCAATTCAACTCTGGATTATGCCGCGCGCGCCCCATCCTGTCGAGCAACTTCGTGCGCCGCCCGCCGCCGCGTCTCAGCCGCCGGCCGGGCGCCCCTGATCGTGATCGGGACCGGGATCGAGATCTAACGAAAGCTGCCCCGGCGCGGCATTGGCGCGGGCGCTCCGTTGCGGCCGGGCCAGGGCCAGGCCCCGACCCCGGCCCCGGCGCGAGCCGTGGCGGCGCTGCACCGCATCCGCCTCGCGCTGCGCCTCGACCAGTTGCCGCCGCGCGAACAGCGCCGCCTTCGCCGCCCGCGCCGCCTCCTCATGGATCACGATCCGCGCCGGATAGTACGGGCAGAGACGCGCCCGCTCGCCCGCGTCGAGCCGCCAGGGCTCATGCACCAGCGCCCCCGCCACCGCCGCCAGCTCCGGCACATGGCGGCGGATGAACCCGCCCGCCGGGTCCTGGTCGTGTCCCTGCTTGACCGGCGAATACACCCGCACCGTGTTGATCCCGGTCTCGCCGGACTGCATCTGGCATTGCGGCCAGTGGATTCCCGGCTCGTAATCGGTGAACAGCCGCGCCAGCACGAGGCCGCTCTCCTGCCAGGGCAGGAACAGGTCATGGCTCGCGAACGACATCAGCATCGCCCGCATTCGGAAATTGATCCATCCCTGCGCCGCGAGGTAGCGCATCGCCGCATCGATGAACGGATACCCCGTCCGCCCCTCCGCCCAGGCGGCGAGGCGCGCCGGGTCGGCCGGCGGCCGCATCCCCTCATAGATCCGGGCAAAGGGCCGCCACTCCGCCTCCGGCTCGGCCTCCAGCTTCTGGATGAAATGGCAATGCCAGTGCAGCCGGGCGATGAACGATCGCAGCGCCGCCCCCCAGCGGCTGGAAGCCGGCACCTCGCGCTGCCGCCGCCACGCCGCCTGCGCCGCCTCGCGGATCGAGACGCAGCCATGGGCGAGATAGGGCGAAAGCCGCGAGCACGAAGCCTCGCCCGACACCGGCGATGACATCGCCCTGGTATAGTCCTCGCCCCTCGTCGCGAGGAACGAGCCGAGCGTTGCCAGCGCCGCCGCCCGCCCCGGCGCCTGGCCGCACCGCAACCCGTCCGGCGCGAGGCCGAGGGACGCCGCCGCCGGAACACCTGCCGCCGCCAGCCCCTCCGGCGGCGCCGCCCAGGCGATGCCGCGCGGCTGCGGCAGCAAAGGTGCCGCCATCATCCGGTCCCACTGCGCCGCCCAGCGGTCGCGATCCAGCGCCGGGCCACGGATCACGCCGAACTGACGCAGCTCGGTCCACGCCACCCCCTGCGCCCGCGCCCAGCGCCGCACCGCCCGGTCCCGCGCATGGGTCCAGCGATTGCCGGTCTCCTCGTGCGACCACAGGGCGAACCCGCCCAACCGCCGGCGCAGCGCCTCCAGCACCTCGACCGCCGCGCCGACACACACCACAAGCCGCCCGCCCGCCGCCGCGATCGCCGCCGCCAGATCCTCGATGCAGCCGGCCAGGAACGCGTATTGCCGGTGCGACACATCCGGCAGCCGCCAGTATTCCGGCTCGACGATCACCAGCGGCAGCACGGCGCCCGCGGCCGCCGCCGCCGTCAGCGCCGCGTGATCGACAAGCCGCAGGTCGCGCTTGAACCAGACAACCGAAACAGAACTTCCCATCCCGCCCGAAATAATCGCCCGCGCGGATCGGACAAGACGGGGCGGACAAGGCGGGGCGGACAAGGCGGGGTGGGCCAACCGGACCGCTCAGGCGCGCAGCAACCCGCCCATCGGCGCAATCGCCGCACTCTCGGGGAAAATCCGCCCGAGCGCCGCCGGCCCCAGCCCGAACTGCGCCGCCAGAACGCCCTTGGCCAGGGCGCGCAGATCCGCCGTCGGCGCGAGATCGCGGTTCTGGAACAGCTGCCGGTCCTTCAGCCCCGGCCAGGTCGCCTTCACCCGCCCGCCCAGCACCGCGCCGCCGGCAAGAAAGGCGACCGTCGCGGTGCCATGATCGGTCCCGCGCGTGCCGTTGACCCGCGCGGTGCGGCCAAACTCGGTGATCACCAGCACCGCCGTCTTCGCCCAGGCCGGGCCCAGCGCCGCCTTCAGCGCCGCCACCCCGCGATCGAGGCCGCCGAGCGGGCCGGGCAGCAGCTGCATCTGGTTGACATGCGTATCCCACCCTTCGAGCTGGAAGGCGGCGATCCGCGGCCCCTGTGCCGCGGCGAGCAGCGTGCCCACCCGGGCGGCAAGCTCGGGAAACCCATAGCGATCGGCCGGGTGACCGGCCAGGCGATCGGCTGGACGACCGACCGGATGACCAGCCGGGTGACCGACCGGATGGGCAGGCCCCGCCGGGTTCATCATATGCTCATCCTCCATCGCCGGCGCCGCTCCGGCGGTGAAGGTCGCTTGGTCGAACCGCCGCGACCCGAGCCCGCGGGCGATTGCCGGGCCGAACACCGGATCGCCCGCATTGAGCCGGCCGATCGCCGCATAAAGCCCCTGATCCGGCTGCGCGAAGCCAACCGGCGCATAGGCGCCCACCGGCGCTGCCCCGCGCAGGATCAGCGGCGTGCCGATCCCCGCCGCCAGCCCGATCCCGCCCGGATCGCCATCCGCCGGCAGCTCGGCGATGAGCCGGTTGAGCCAGCCCGAATTCATGCCGATCTGCTCGACACCGGTCTGCAACAGGTCCTGCGCCTCGAAATGGCTGCGCGTCCGGTACGGACCGGCGATCGCATGCACCGCCAGCAGCTCGCCGGCGGCGTAGAGCGTGTGGAACCGCGCCAGCGCCGGGTGCAGCGCGTAGAACCCGCCGAGATCGTGCCACGACGCCGCCTGCGGCACGAGGCCCGGCCGCAGCCGCGCGAGATCGGGGTCGCCATGCGGAATGACGGCCTCCATCCCGTCGAGCGCGCCGCGCAGCAGCACGACGACGAAGCGCGAATCGGTCGGCGCGGCTGCGAGGGCGAGCCGGGTCCGGCCCAGGGTAGCGACGGTCGCGAGGCCCAGCAGCGTCGCGCGGCGGGAGAGGTTCATGTCGGTCACCGTCTGAGAAATTCGGGAGAAGCGAACAGCAGCGCCAGCGCCTCGCGCGGCGAGCCGGCGGTGCTCACCGCCGCCAGCGTGTCCGGGCGCAGCTGCGCGCCGAGTGCGGCCGTGGCGATGGCGGCGGGGGCGCGGTCGTGACTGTGCCCGGCCATGGTATAGGCGAAGTCGATCCGCGCCAGCACCGCGTCCGGCCCGCTCCAGTCGCCGCCGAGATCCGACCATCCATTGGGCAGCGGCGCCGCCCAGAGCGGCTGGCCGAGCCGCCGCAGCATCCCCAGCGCCGCCGGCACCTTCGCCTCGGTCTCGCCGAGCGCGCGGCCGACCGAGACGAAATACTCGACCGGCGTCTTGATCTTGCGCCCCGGTATCCACGCCTGCGGCAGATCGACCAGCGCCGCCGAGGCCGCCCGCAAATCGCCCTGCGTGCCGGCCAGCACGCCGGCGACATGCGCAACCGCCTCTGGCGGCGGCTGGTCGGCGACGAAATGCCGCACCAGCTTGGTCGCCAGCGCCGTCCAGGTGGTGTGATAGGTCGACAGGAACCGCAGCGCCGCGATGCCGCCCGCCTCGCCCGGCGGAAAGCTGCGCCCCATCAGCGTCTGCGGCCCCGGCTCATGAGCGAAGGGGTGGAAGCGGAACCCGGTCGGCTCCGCCCTGGGATCGACCGACCATCCGGTGAGCAGCTTCGCCATGGCGATGACGTCCTGCTGGCTGTAGCCGGCGCGCAGGCTCACCGTGTGCAGCTCCATGCACTCGCGGCCGAGATTCTCGTTGAGCCCGCGATGCCGCCGCACCCCGGCCCGGCTGTCCGGCCCGACCGACCCGGCATTGCCGAGATAGAGCAACATCGCCGGATGCCGCTCCACCGCCAGCACCATGTCGGTGAACCGGCCGGTGACATGCGGGCGGATCGCCTCGCGCAGGAACGGGCCGATCAGCGCGGCGGTGCCGCCCTGGCGCATCGACACGGTGAAATGATTCGCCCAGAACCACACCAGCCGCTCGCGGAACGGCGCGTCGGTGCGCAGCGCCCAGCCGAGCTGGGCAGCGGCATCGGCGCGGAACATCTCCGGGACGCGCGGCTTGAAATGATCCTTGAGCGAGAGCCCCTGCCGCGCCAGACGCTTGCGCGTCATCCGGTCGTCGCGCAGGGCGGCGAGGGCAGCGGCCCCGCTCGGCAGGCCGGCGAAGGAGGGTGTCGCCAGCGCGGGGTCCGGCCCGTCGAGCTGGCCGAGCAGCCAGCCGCGCGGATCGGCCGGCGGCGCCTGGTCCGGCCGCCCGCCCAGGCCGAAGCGGATCATCGCCTGAGCAGGCGTCAGGCTTTTCGCCTGAGAAGGCGTCAGGCTTTTCGCCTGGGCAGGCGTCAGGCTTTTCGCCTGGGCGTATGCGAGGGTCATCGCCGCCGCCCGCTCAGCGCCAGCGCCAGTGGCCGGGAATCCACCTGCCGCGCCAGTTGTAATGCCCCGGCACCCAGACGCGCGGCGGCGGCGCGACATAGACGGGCGGCGGATAGACGGGCGCCGGCACGGCGATGCCGATGGCAAAGCGCGGCCCCCACCAGGGATGTTCCCAGGCGAGGGCGGCATGCGGCACGGCGGCGAGGCCGAGGCCGAGCGCAAGCCCGAGCGCGGCCCGCGCCGGGCGCCGGGAAGCGATGGTGCTGAACTTGTGTGTCATGTCGTCAGCCCTGTCCTTGAGCGTTGCAACGAGGCGGGATCGGCGCGATCAGCGGCAGCGATAGGGGTGCCAGTAGCACCAGCCATGGCGCGGCCCGCCGGGATAGACCACGCATCCCGCAAGCCCGCCGGCGAGCCCGGCGAGCAGGATCGCGGCCACCGCCCGCCGGGCGATCCGCGCCGCCCGGCCCGGCCGTGCATCCTGAGGGGGAATAAAACGGAACGTACGAGACAGCATGGGCAAGTTCCTCGATGATCTGTGACGCTTCGACCGCGCGGGGTCTGTATTCCGTTCAACGCGCGGGCGCCTGAAATCCGTCGCCCCTTCAGCCCTGCGGCGGCACAGATTTTTGCCCCTGCGGCGGGATAAAATTGCCGCCCTGCGGCGGGGGGGCAGAATTGCCGCCCTGCGGAGGAGGGGCAAAATTGCCGCCCTGCGGAGGAGGGGCAAAATTGCCGCCCTGCGGAGAAGGAGCAAAATTGCCGCCCTGCGGCGGGGGGGCAGAAATGCTGCCCTGCGGAGGAGGAGCAAAACGGCCGCCCCGCCGTTGCAGCTCGCCGTGTTCGGCGAGGCCGCTCGCCAGTTTCCGCCGCTCGCCTTGCGGCAGGGTGGCGGCGAAACGCAACGCCGTATTGTCGAGCTTCGCCAGCAGTACGGCGCGATCCCGCCGCGCCCTCGCCAGCAATGAAGCGATCGCGGCGCGGTCGAAATCGGGGCGGACGAACAGCGCCCCCGCCTGCTGGCGGCGCAGCCGCGCGTCGCGGATCAGGTCGCGATTGTTGCGGATCACCGCGAGCATCGCGGCGCGGAAGCGGGCGCGGTCCGCCGGCTTCAGGGCGTGGCCGGCGGTCTGGATCGGGCCGGGATGGCGATGCGGCGGCCTGTGCCAGCCGCCCCGGTGCGACAGCACCGCGAGCCCGCCGCCGAAGGCGCCGATCATGAGGGCATTGAGGAGCAGCGAGGCAACGAGGCCGATCTGCAAGCGGCTGGTGGTCACAGCGTATCACTCCAGTTGGCGGCATTGCCGCAGGATGGCACCGGCGCGCCGAGCACGGTGAGGGATTGCGAGCAGGCCGCCCCGCCCGCCGGCACGAGGCGGGCGACCAGCACGGCGCCGATCGCCCCGCCGCTGGCCAGCGCGCCGGCAAGGCCGAGCCCGGCGAGCCAGAGCCGGCCGCGCCGCCACAAGGCCCGCCGCCGCGCGGCATCGCGGGCGATCCGCCCGGCCAGCGCCGCCCCCGGCGCCGGCACCGCCCAGCGCGCCAGCGCCGCATCCAGCACGGCCTCGGCGGCGAGAATGGCGTCCGCAGCCGCCGGATCGGCCTCGCGAAAGGCGCGGGCGGCATCGCGCTCGGCCTCGGGCCAGCGGTCGATCGCGCCGCCATAGGCGGCGGCAAGGGCGGCGAAGCGGTCGGGCGTCATGGTCGCAGATCCTCGAGCTGTTGGCGCAGGGCGCGGCGGGCGCGGGCAAGCAGGCTTTCCAGCGCCTCGACGCTGATGCCCAGCGCCGCGGCGGCCTCGATATTCGACAATCCCTGATAAACCTGCATCACCAGCGCCTCGCGCTGGCGCGCCGGCAGGGCGGCAATCGCGCGCTCCACGCGCAGCACCTCGGCATCGCGCGCGAGCATGAAATCCGCCCCCGGCGCCGGGTCCACCTGTTCCGGCGGCTCGGCGACGGCAACTTCCCGCCGCCGCCGCAACCGGTCGAGGCACAGATTGAGCGCGACGCGGTGCATCCAGGTGTCGAACCGCGCCGCCCCCGGCCGCCAGGCCCGCGCCTGCCGCCAGACCCGCAGGAACACCTCCTGGGCCACGTCGTCGGCCAGCGACGAGTCGCGCAACAGCCGCAGCGCGAGCCCGTGCACCCGTGGCAGCTTGTGCGCCATCAGCGTGCGGAACGCCGCCTCCTCGCCCATGCCGATCCTCGCCAGCAGCGCCTCATCCGGGTCGCCTTCCGGGTCTGTCATATCCTCACGGAAGCCCACCCTGCGCCAATTGCCGCGCCGACCGGCCCATCCGGTCGACATCCAGCCCCTTTCACGCGCGAGTGTCCTGTTTCCGTCGCCGCCGTGGCGGCATTTTTCACCGCGCCCGCACCCGGGTCAGCCGCACCAGCGGCCCAAGCCCGGCCGGCGCGCGGGCAAGGGCGGCGAAGAGCAGACGCTGGCCGATCGCCGGGCGCTGCGCGCGGTAGAGCAGCGAGGCGAGGCGGATCTGCCCGGCAAGCTCGCCGGCGAGGCGGCGGTGATAGGTCGCGGCGTCCTGCCCCTCCAGCACCGCGGCGGCGGCGCGCCGCGCCCCGTGCAGCGCCATCGCCATGCCATCGCCGGTAAACGAATGAATCACCCCGGCCTGGTCGCCGAGGCGGAACAGCCCCGCCGGATCGTCCCGCCGCGGCCGGTGCAGGAAGCCATAGGGCACGCGGGCGATGCCGAGCGGCTGGTCGAGTAGCGGTTTCGCCCCGTCGAGCCGGGTGGCCAGCGTCGCCGCCTCGCCGCACAGCGCCGCCAGCAGGGGCGCGAACCCGCCGCCCGCCTCGGCCAGCCGGTCGCGCCGCACCAGCAGGCACAGATTGGCCCACCCGCCCTCGACCAGTTGCAGCCCGGCATAGCCGCGATCGAGCAGATGCAGCTCGACATGCCCCTCCAGCGCCGCGCGCTGCGCCGGCGCCAGCGCGAAATAGGTCTTGAACCCGACCAGGTCGCCCGCCGCCCGCACCGCACGCCCGGCGCCGCGCAGATCGTGCTTGCCGGTGGCGAGCAGCAGCCTGTCGCTCTCCAGCCGCCGCCCGTCGCCGAGATCGAGGCCGAGCCGCCCCTGCCCCGCATCCAGCCGCCGCACCGCGACCCCGCGCAGCACCCGCGCCCCGCGCGCCTCGGCATGGGCGAGCAAGGCGGCGTCGAGCGTCCTGCGGGTCAGGCCGAGCGCGGTGAAGGGCAGCCGCGCCGTCACCTCGCGCCCGCGCCGGAGCAGCCGCACCCGCCCGATCGGGTGCCCGCCCAGCGCCGCCGCATCGATGCCGAGGGAAGCGAGCATCTCCTGCGCCTCGATGCTGAGAAACTCGCCGCAAATCTTGTGAACCGGCGCCGAAGCCCGCTCGACCAGCGTCACCGCCACACCGGCCCCGGCCAGGGCGCAGGCGGCGGCGGCCCCGGCCAGCCCGCCGCCGGCCACCAGCACCGGCGCCGCCCGGCTCACGGCAGCGAGGAGACGAGATGGCGGAACGGCAGCGTCCAGTCGATGCGCGCCCTGACCCCGGCGGCGTCGAGGCAAGCCTGCCAGTCCCGCCGGGTGAAGCCGCGGGCGATCGAGGCGGTGCCGTCGCGGCGGACGATCTCGTGCCACCCCGCGAGCCGCGCCAGCCAGCGGAACCCGTAATACGGCACGGCATGGCGGTGCAGGTCGGCGATCAGCCAGCCCTGCCGCGCCATCGCCGCGACCCGCCCGAGCAGCTCGATCACCTCTGCATCGGCAAGGTGATGGGTGAACTGGCTGCTGACGATGAAATCCGGCGGCGTCGGCGGGGTGTAGCGCAGCGCATCGGCGGTGACGTAGCGGATCGGCGCGTCCGGCGGCGTTGCCGCCATCGCCGCCGCGGTCGCCCGCGGATTGAGATCGACGCCGATCAGCTCGGCCCGCCAGCCCCGCCGCGCCGCGAGGGCGGCGATCGCGCGCAGCTTGTCGCCATGCCCCGAGGCGAGGTCGAGCAGCGTGAATGTCCGGCCCCCCGGCCCGGCGCGCAGCGCGCGGTCGAGCCAGGCGAGGGTGGCGCGATGCGTCATCGTCACCCGGTTCACCCGCGCGAGATCGGCGAGGCAACGGCGATAGATCGCCGGGTCCAGCTCCGGGTCGTCCATCACCTCGGGCAGCATCTGCCGCCGCGACAGGTCGATCATCCCGCCCTCACACTCTCGAAAACCTGAACGTCTCGGCGACCATGCCGGGGCCGAACGCCATCGCCATGCCGCGCCGCCCGGCCGGCCCGCCGGCATCGAGCAGCCGGCGCAGCACGAACAGCACCGTCGCCGAGGACATGTTGCCATGCGCCGCCAGCACCGCGCGCGAGGCGGCGAGCGCCTCGCCCGGCAGGCCGAGCCCGGCCTCCACCGCGTCGAGCACGCTGCGCCCGCCGGCATGCACCGCCCAGTCCCCGATCGCGTCGATCGCGTCGCCGCGCAGCAGCCCCGCCGCGTCCCGCCCCTCCCGCGCCGCGCGCAAGGCGGCGGCGATCGCGGCCGGCACCGCGCCGGCGAGGTGCATCAGGAACCCCTGCGCCCCGATCCGCCAGGTGATCAGCTCGGCAGTGTCGGGAATGGTGGCCGAGCGGAAATCGTGCAGTGCGAGGCCCTGCGGCGCGCCGCTCACCACGGCGGCGGCGCAGCCATCGCCGAACAGCAGGAAGGTGAGCGCGGTTTCCAGATCGGCGGTCTCCTGCAAATGCAGCGTGCAGAGTTCGAGATTGACCACCAGCACCACCGCCCCGGGCTCGGCGAGCACCGTCTGCCGCGCCAGCCGCAGCGCCGGCACCGCCGCCGAACAGCCCATGAACCCCACCAGCGTGCGCTGGAGATCCGCCCGCAGCCCGAGCCTTGCGGCGAGATGCAGGTCGAGCCCCGGCGCGGCGAAGCCGGTGCAGGAGGCGACGATCAGATGCGTGATCACGGCCGGGTCGATCGCGGCATCCGCCACCGCCCGCAGCGCCAGCGCCGTCGCCTCGCGCTCGAAAACCGCCATCCGCGCCGCGGTGTCGGGAAAACCGCCGGGGCGGTAGAACTCCTGCGCATCCGCCCCGCCGGTGGCGAGCGCGCCCGGCGCCAGCACGGAATGGCGATGCTCGATCCCGGCGCGCCCCGCCATCCGGGCGAACAGCGCGGCCGCCCGCGGTTCGAGACGCCGCGCCGCATAGGCGGTGAAATCGCGGTGGATGTCATGCGCCGGCACCGCGGTGCCGATCCGGTTGATGAACACGTCGGCCATGCAGGATAGATGTGGCGCCGCACGCCGCCGGCAAGAAGCCATCCCCTCCGCCGCGCATTGCATCCCTGCCCGCCCGGATGTTTCATCCGGAGCCCCGATGCCCTATGAGCCGCCATGCCCTTTTACATCGAGACCCCCGCCCTGCTTCAGGCCCTCGCCGAGCGGGGCTATGCCGAACCCACCGCGGTGCAGAGCGCCGTGCTGGAACCCGAGGCCGAGGCGCGCGACCTGCTGGTCTCGGCGCAGACCGGCTCCGGCAAGACCGTCGCCTACGGCCTCGCCTTCGCCGCCACGATCCTGGACGACGACCACCTGCCCCCGGCCGCCGCCCCGCTGGCGCTGGTGATCGCCCCCACCCGCGAGCTTGCCCTGCAAGTCCATGCCGAGCTGTCCTGGCTCTACGCCCATGCCGGAGCCCGCGTCGTCGCCTGTGTCGGCGGGATGGATCCGCGGCGCGAGCAGCGCGCGCTCGCCGCCGGCTGCCACATCGTCGTCGGCACGCCGGGCCGCCTGCAGGACCATCTGAACCGCCGCGCGCTCGACCTGTCGGCGCTGCGCGTCGCGGTGCTCGACGAGGCGGACGAGATGCTCGATCTCGGCTTCCGCGAGGAGCTGGACGCCATTCTCGGCGCCGCCCCGGCCGAGCGCCGCACCCTGCTCTTCTCCGCCACCATCGCCCGCGAGATCGCCGCCCTCGCCCGGCAATACCAGCGCGATGCCCTGCGGATCGACACCCAGCAGCGCAACCAGCCGCATGCCGACATCGAATATCGCGGCATCCGCATCGCCGTCGACGAGATCGAGCACGGGCTGGTGAACCTGCTGCGCTTCCACGATCGCGGCCCCTGCCTCGTCTTCTGCGCCACGCGCGAGGCGGTGCGCCGGCTGTTCGGACGCCTGCAGGAGCGCGGTTTCGCCGCCGTCGCCCTGTCCGGCGAGCTGAGCCAGACCGAGCGCAACGCCGCGCTGCAATCCCTGCGCGATGGCCGCGCCCGGGTCTGCATCGCGACCGACGTCGCCGCCCGCGGGCTCGATTTGCCGAATCTCGACCTCGTCATCCATGCCGACCTGCCGACCGACAAGGCGACCCTGCTGCATCGCAGCGGCCGCACCGGCCGCGCCGGGCGCAAGGGGCTGTGCCTGCTGCTGGTGCCCTCGCCGCGGCGGCGGCGGGCGGAGGCGCTGCTGGCCTCGGCCGGCATCAAGGCGATCTGGGACGACCCGCCCTCGGCCGAGGCGATCCGCGCCGGCGACCAGGCCCGCCTGCTCGCCGACCCGCTGCTCACCGAAGCCCCGCTGGACGACGACATCGCCCTCGCCGGCGAACTGCTCGCCGCCCACGCGCCGCAGGCCGTGGCGGCGGCGCTGATCCGGCTCTACCGCGCCCGCCTGCCGGCGCCGGAGGACATCACCGTGCAGCCGGCGGAAGCCCCGCGCCCCGCCCGCGCCCGGTTCGGCAACGATCCCGATGGGCAGGAACGGGATGGGCGGGATATGGTCTGGTTCCGCGCCGCGATCGGCCGCCAGGGCCGCGCCGACCCGAAATGGCTGCTGCCCCTGCTCTGCCGGATCGGCGGGCTGACCCGGCGCGACATCGGCGCGATCCGGATCTTCGATCGCGAAACCAAGTTCGAGATCGCGGCCGACTGCGCGGGCACCTTCGCCGCCGCCCTCGATGCCGGCGCCAGCCCCGACCTTGCGATCGAGCCGGCCGACGCCGCCCCCGCGACGCAGCCCGGCCGCCCGCCGGCGCGGCCCGGCTTCCGCCCCGCCGGAAGGGGCGGCTTCAAGCCGGGCGCCAAACCGCGCGCCAGACCCGACACAAGACCCGACGCCAGACCCGACGCCGACGCCGATGGCGCGCAAGCCAAAAAACCGTGGGACAAGCCAAGGGACAAGCCAAGGGAGAAGGTGGCAGGCAAGGTGGCCGGCAAGGTAGCGTTCAAGGCCGGAGCGAAATCGCATGCCAAGCCGTATGCCAAACCGCATGCCAAACCGGGCGCGAAACCAGGTGCGAAACCGGGCGCGAAGCCGCGAGCGAAACCGGACGCCTGAATCGGGCGTCTGACCTGCACGCCTGAAGCGGCGGCCGGCGCCGCTCAGGCCTCGTAGTCGACCACCCCGGTCAGCCGCAGCGCCACCTCCCGCGCCGGCGGCAATTCCGCCCGCCCGGCGGTCCAGCGCCACCCGTCCTCGGGCGCGTACCAGCCCGCCGCCAGCGCCGTGCTGCGCAGCATGTCCTCGCCGTCGAGCAGCAGCCGGTCGATCGCGATGCCGAGCGGGCGCTGGTCGGCGGTGTCGAGCGCGAAACCCCGCCGCGACGCCAGCCAGACCGGCCCGTCCGCCTCCGCCAGCCGGAACCGGTGCCACGGCCCGTCGATCTCGGGCTCGATCCGCCCCCGCCCGGTGAGCAGGTGGATGTCCGGCTCCCGCGTCCACGATGCCGCCGCGCGCGAGAAGCCGCGCGCCTCCGCCTGCCCGCGATAGGTGGCGCCGCGCATGTAGTCGTGCCGCGCCGTCATGTTGTAGCGCGGATAATCGAAGATGTTCAGCAGCGAGAGATGGCGGTGCCTCACCCTGGTGCTGATCCCGGTGCGGTAGCCGAGCGCGCGCAGATTGTCGTGCAGGTCCGAATCACTGGCATGGCCGGCCCGCAGGATCGCCTCCCGGCGCAGCACCAGCAGCCGGCCGGGCGGGTTGTGCGGCGAGAACACCAGCTGCTCCGGCGTGTCCGGCCGATGGTCCCGCCGGCCCGGATCGCCGTAATAGATCATGTCGCCGACCTCCTGCGGCGGCCGGTCCGGCTCCAGCCGCAGCGCCTGCACGGGATCGACGAAATCCCCGGTATCGACGCTGGAGCCGAGCATCGCCAGCCCCGGATCTTCGCGCATCAGCCAGGTCATGTGGCCGAGCCAGCACTCGAAGGCGCCGGGCAGGATCACGGTGTCTGCCTCGACGAAGCCGAACAGCTCGTCCTCCGGCGTCAGCCGCTTCGCGATCTCGCCGATCACGCCGCCGATCTCGTTGGTCTCCAGCCAAACGACCTCGCGCAGCAGGCCGCGCCGCTCGAAGCCGCGCACCACCTCGCGCACCAGCATGTCATCGGAAGCGGAATCGATCAGCGTCACCGCCGCCGCACTCCGGGTCAGCCGGTAGAGACTGTCCAGACAGGCCCACAGATAGAGAGGACGATTGCGGGACGATACGAAAACCTTATACATTGAATGTGACCATTTTTGACAAATTGATTGTTTTGAAAACAGAGATGCATTTTGAAAACCACGCTGCCTGTCTACAGGCCCGTCCTGCCGCCGGTCGAGTCCCTCCTGCCCTATCTCGCCGGGCTCGACGCCAGCCGGATCTACACCAATCGCGGGACGCTGAACGAACAGCTTGAATCGCGGCTCGCCCTGCTGCTGGCCGGACGGGCGGAGACGCTGGTCACCGCCGCCTCCGGCACCGCGGCGCTGCAAGCGGCGATCCTCGCCCATGCCGGCCGCCCGCGCGGCGGCCGCACCCTCGCGCTGATCCCCGGCTACACCTTCGTGGCAACCGCCTTCGCCGCCCTGGCCGCCGGCTACGAACCGCTGTTCTGCGACCTCGCGCCGGCGAGCTGGCGGCTGCGGCCGGACGACCTGCCGCCCGGCCTGCACACCGAGCGCCTCGGCCTGGTGCTGCCGGTGGCCCCCTTCGGCGAAATGCCCCTGCAGGACGACTGGTCCGCCTTCCAGGCGCGCACCGGCATCCCGGTGGTGATCGACGCCGCCGCCTCCTTCGAGGCGGCGCTGGCCGCCCCCGGTGCGGCGGTGGGCGCGGTGCCGGTCGCGCTGAGCTTCCACGCCACCAAATCCTTCAGCACCGGCGAGGGCGGCGCCGTGCTCTGGGCCGACCGCGAGGGGCTGGTCCGCGCCGCACAGGCGATGAATTTCGGCATGATCTACACGCGCGAGAGCCGCACCGCCGGGTTCAACGGCAAGCTCAGCGAATACCACGCCGCGATCGGCCTCGCCTGGCTCGACGGGCTCGACCAGCGGATCACCGCGCGCCGCCGCGTCGCCGCCGACTACCGCGCCGCCGCCGCCGCCCATGGCCTGGCCGACAGGCTGATCCTGCCGCCGGAGATCGCCTCCTGCTACGCGCTGTTCCGGGCGGACACCGGCGCCGAGGCGGACGCGGTGGCGGCCGCGCTCGCCGCCGCCGGGATCGAGACCCGGCGGTGGTATGGTCTCGGCGTGCAGGCCGAATCGTATTTCCGCGCCCACGGCGCAGCACCCCTGCCCGAGACCGAGCGCCTCGCCGCGCGGATCCTCGGCCTGCCGATCGCCGAGGATATCGGCGCGGCGGACATCGCGCGCATCCTGCGCACCCTCGCCACGGGAGACGCCCATGAGTAACCCGGTCATCCTCTACGGCGCCACCGGCCACGCCGCCGCCGTCCGCGAGGAGGTCGAGCAGATCCTCGCCGACCGCGACCTGCGCGTCATCGCCTATATCGACGACAATCCCGAAACCCGGCCCGCCACGCTCGGCGGCCTGCCGGTGATCGATTTCGAGACCTGGCAGCGCTCGTTTCGCGACGTGCCGGTGAACGTGACCATCGGCACCCCGGCGCATCGCCGCCGCCTGGTCGCCCGGATCGAGGCGGCGGGCGGGCGGTTCGCCTGGCTGATCGGCGCATGGCCCTCCCTCGCCCGCGACCTCGTCGCCGGCGAGGGCAGCTTCATCGGCGGCGGCTGCTATGTCGGCCCCGGCGTGCGGATCGGCCGGCACGTCCAGATCCAGCCGCTGAGCTGCATCGGCCACGAGACCACGATCGGCGACTACACTACCATCTGCTCCGCGCGCATCGCCGGCTGGGTCGAGATCGGCAGCGACGTCTTCATCGGCATCGGCACCAGCATCGTGCATGGCAACGCGGCACGGCCGCTGCGGATCGGCGATGGCGCCTTCATCGCCGCCGGCTCGGTGATCACGAGGCCGGTGCCGCCCGGCGCGCGGGTAATGGGCAACCCCGCCCGCCCGCTGCGCGAACTGGCCCGCCGCAACGGCGGCTAACCCAAATCGCCGCAACGGCGGCTGATGCCAGACAAACCGCGCCCCCCGCGGTTGACTTCCCCTCCCGGTGGCATATCTCCCGCCCGTCTCGCCATCGCAACGTTCCGGCGACGACCTGAGCGTAACCGCCACCCGGACCCGAAAGCAGCCCCAATGTCCTCCAAGACCGTCACCGAAATCCTCGCCGCCAATGCCGACTATGCCGCCAGCTTCGGCGCGAAGGCCGACCTGCCGATGCCCCCGGCGCGCCACTTCGCCATCCTCACCTGCATGGACGCGCGGCTCGACCCCGCCCGCTATGCCGGCCTCGCCGAGGGCGACGCGCATGTCATCCGCAATGCCGGCGGCCGCGCGACCGACGATGCCATCCGCTCCCTCGTCATCTCGCACAAGCTGCTCGGCACCACCGAATGGTTCGTGATCCACCACACCAATTGCGGCATGGAAACCTTCACCGACCAGCGCATGGCCGAGCTGCTGGACGACAATCTGAACACCGCCAGCCTCGACATGACGACGCTGACCTGGTCCAACCCGCAGCATGGCGGCGGCTGCGCCGATGGCCATTTCATCAAGTGGCTCTCGATCCGCAACCAGGAGGAAAGCGTGGTGCAGGATGTCCGGCACATCCGCGCGCATCCGCTGGTCCCGGCCAACATCGCCATCCACGGCTATATTTTCGACGTCCGCACCGGCCGCCTCAAGGAGGTCGCCGCCGCCACCGCGCTCGGCCGTCCCGCCTGATCCACACAGCCTGATCCACGCCCCCTGATCCACACCAGCCCCCGCCGCCATACCGGGCGGCGGGACCTCCCTCGCCTTTTATATTCCGCTCTGCGGAATATTTTTCCGCAAACTTGACAGAAAACCCCGCCCCAGCCTAAGCCCGGCCCATGCCGTCCGTCCGCCAGGGCGCCGCGCCATGAGACCGCGCAGCCCACGCCCCGCACACGCAGCCGATTCCTTGGCCAATCCCTTGGCCGATTCCGGGCCCGGCCCCGCACAGGACCGCGATTTCGTCGTCGCCCTCGCCCGCGGGCTCGACATCCTCCGCGCCTTCCGCCGCGAGGGCGAGGCCCTCGGCAATGGCGAGCTCGCCGCCCGCACCGGGCTCAGCAAATCCACCATCTCCCGCCTCACCTACACGCTGCACCGGCTCGGCTACCTCTCCCACCACGCCGACACCGCGCGCTACCGCCTCGCCCCGCCGGTGCTCTCGCTCGGCTATTCCTGCCTCGCCGGCCTCAAGCTGCGCGATCTCGCCCGCCCGTTCATGCAGGCGCTGGCCGATCACTCCGGCATGCCGGTGGCGATGGCCAGCCGGGACCGGATGTCGATGGTCTATATCGAGCGCTGCAAGGGCACCGACGCGGTGACGCTGGCGATCGAGGTCGGCGCGCATATCCGCCTCGCCACCAGCGCGCTCGGCCGCGCCTGCATCGCCGCCCACGCGCCCGAAGCCCGCGCCCGCCTGCTCGACGAGATCCGCGCGCATGAGGGCGCCGCCTGGCCTGCGATCCGCCCCGGCATCGAGGCTGCAATCGCGCAGCACGCGGCGCTCGGCTACTGCACCTCGTATGGCGACTGGAAACCCGGCGTCAACGCCGTCGCCATCCCCTTCATCCCGCGCGACGGCACGCCGATCATGGCCTTCAACTGCGGCGGCCCCGCCCAGTCCCTCACCCCAGCGCGGATCGAGGCGGACATCGCCCCCCGCCTGATCGACCTCGTCCGCCGCGTCGCCGCGGTTTCCCCCTGACAGAAGAGAGCGCCATGGCCCTGGATTCCGAAACCCTCGCCCAGTTCCTCGACACGCTGGACCGCTTCGTGAAGGCGCGGCTGATCCCCGCCGAAGACCGCGTCGCCGACGAGGACGACATCCCCGCCGAACTGGTCGCCGAAATCCGCGAGATGGGCCTGTTCGGCATGTCGATCCCCGAGGCCCATGGCGGGCTCGGCCTGTCGATGGCGGAGGAGGTGCAGGCCGCCTTCATCCTCGGCCAGGCCTCGCCCGCCTTCCGCTCGCTGGTCGGCACCAATAACGGCATCGGCGCGCAGGGCATCATCATCGACGGCACCGAGGCGCAGAAGGCGCACTACCTGCCGAACCTCGCCAGCGGCGAGATGATCGCCTCCTTCGCCCTCACCGAGCCGGATGCCGGCTCGGATGCCGGCAGCCTGCGCACCACCGCCCGGCGCGACGGCGGCGATTTCATCCTCAACGGCACCAAGCGCTACATCACCAACGCCCCGCGCGCGGATCTCTTCACCGTCTTCGCCCGCACCAACACAGCGGTGAAAGGCGCATCCGGCGTCAGCGCCTTCCTGGTCGAGGCCGGCTCCAGCGGCCTCTCGCTCGGCCGGCCGGACCGCAAGATGGGCCAGAAGGGATCGCTCACCTCCGACGTGATCCTGGAGGATGTGCGGGTGCCCGAATCCGCCATCATCGGCGGTCCGGCGCGGGAGAACCAGGGCTTCAAGACCGCGATGAAAGTGCTCGACCGCGGGCGCCTGCACATCTCGGCGGTCTGCGTCGGCGCCGCCGAGCGGCTGATCCGCGACAGCCTCGCCTTCGCCCTCGACCGCCGGCAGTTCGGCGAGCCGATCGCCGAGAAGCAGCTCATCCAGGCGATGCTGGCGGACAGCCGGGCCGAGGCCTTCGCCGCCCGCTGCATGATCGAGGAGACGGCGCGCCGCAAGGATGCCGGCCGCAACGTCTCCACCGAGGCGGCCTGCTGCAAGATGTATGCGAGCGAGATGGTCGGCCGCGTCGCCGACCGCGCGGTGCAGATCCATGGCGGCGCCGGCTACATGCAGGAATACGCGGTCGAGCGGTTCTACCGCGATGTCAGGCTGTTCCGCATCTACGAGGGGACGACGCAGATCCAGCAGCTGCTGATCGCCCGCAACATGATCCGCGAAATGACCGGCGCCGCCTGATCCTCAGCATGGACCGCCGCTGCACCTGATCAGCGGCATTCGCCGCCACACCTGATCAGCGGCATTCGCCGCCACACCTGATCAGCGGCATTCGCCGCTGGGCTGCAGAATCGCTTGCCGTCGCCCCCCGCGCCGTGTCAGTCTTGCTGCAAATGCCGGAGAAGATCAGCAGCTTCGAGAAATCCCCCTCCCGCGCCGACGACCGCTCATGGGCCGTGATCGCGACCATCGGGAGGGTGGTGCGGGTGGCGGACATCCACCCGAGCCATACGAGCGCCGAGGCGGATCGCGCCTGGCGCGAACAGCAGGTCCGCGCCTATCTCGGCTTCCTCCAGCGCTGCGAGCAGCCGGTGCCGCGCTACACGATCCGGGCGATGACCCGCGCCCAGCTGCCGCGCGGCTGGCGCCCGCTCCCCGCCCTCGGCTTCCTCAACGGGCGCATGTTCTGATCCCCCACCCCGCTCGCGGACCGGCGCAATGCCGCGCTCCGCCCGAGATCGCCAGCCCGAAACAGGCCGGAAAAAAAGCCAGGAGCGGAGCAAAACAGGAGAAAAACATTGCCCACCCCGGAGCAAATATGTTCCTGTTCTGTTCATGGATGTCGCACTCCGTTTCCGGATCGTGATCGACGTGCTGTGCGGTGCTGTGGCGCGCCGTGCCGCCGCCGGCGCCTTTGGTGCGGATGGCGGCCCGCTCGGCGCCCTGCTCTGGACCCGGCTGC
>NZ_NCAS01000035.1:0-23954 GCF_002255515.1 Acidiphilium sp. 20-67-58
CATCGCCCTGCGCGCCTGCAAAACAGACCAGAGCTTCCAGGCAATGATCTACCTCGCCGCAGCCGTCATCAACTCACGATGAATCCCTACAAACCCTAGTCTATCATATTTTTAGACACAGCACTTTTTATCCGATCAGATGACCTCATCTGATCGGATGATGCTCTACTCGCCTGCGCGAGGAAGCCAGCCGCGAATCTCGGCGGCCAGCTTGCCATGCCGCACGCCAAGGCGGCCGGCGAAAAGATCGACATTGCCGCAACGCAGGACGATGTCGGAACCACGCGGGGCGTTGATCTGGATGATGTCGCCTACGCGCAGTTCCATCACCGCGCCCAGCTTCATCGTCTGTTCGTCGAGCACCGCCTCGAGTTCCACATCGGTGTGCCAAAGCTCTTCGGCGAGATGGGTTTCCCAGATCGAGTCGCGGCCGAATTTCTCGCCCATGAACTGTTGCAGCAGCAATTCGCGCACGGGTTCCAGTGTCGCGAAGGGCAGGATGATGTCGATCGTGCAATTCCGGCCGGCGGATTGCAGGCTCAGCCGCGCCGTCAGCGCCACGCCGGAATTGCGTCCGATTGTCGCGAAGCGCGGGTCCGTCTCGGTCCGTTCGAAGTCGAAGGTGACGTCGCAGATCGGCCCGAAACTGCTTCTGAGGTCGTGCAGCACGACGCGGATGAGCCGTTCGGACAGGTTGCGGCTGATCGAGGTCACCGGTTTCGGAATCCGGTCTGACGCGACTGCCATACGGCGCCCCCCGAGCAGGATTTCCGTCAGGTTGTTGACGGTTTCGGCATCGAGATGGATGAGCCCGAGATTGTCCCATTCCCGCGCCCGGAACACGCCGAGCAATGCCAGCGGCCTGATCTCCGAGAAACTGTCGGCAAGCCGGCGCGAGGCAAGTCGGGTGAGGCGAACCTCGACATTGTCCTGGAACAGGTTGCGCAAGGAGCCAGCGAGGATTCGCGACAGCCGTTCGAAAACGACTTCCGCCATCGGCAGGCGTTCATAACTGTCCGCCCGACCATAGAGAAGCCGGCTGGCTTCCTCTTCGGTCTCCGGTTCCAGCTCCCCGTCTTCGACAACAGCTCCACCGGACAGGATTGAGTCGATCTCTTCCTGAGCCAGCTGCGTCGGGTCGCCATTTCTGTCCGTTCGAGCTTGACCGCTCATCCGCTCCTTTGCTCCCGCAGGGCCGCTCGCCAGGATTGGCCGTTCCGTTCCCACTCACCTTGCCGCAATCCGGTTAACAAAATGTTGAGAACGCCCTCGTAATGTCTGTTGTCGCCCTGTTACATGCCGGCGCGAGACTGCGCCCATGCGGGCGGTGGAGGCAGACCGGGATGGCCGGGCAGGAATGGCGATTGGCGTGGCGATCATTGTCTGCGCCGCATTCGCTGTTCGCCTGCATGGACTGGGCGACAAGCCGCCCTGGCTGGATGAGGTCATCACCATCAACCGCGCCGGACTCCGGATGCCGTATCTGATCCAGGACTCCCTGCGCAACCGGCATCTGCCCGGCTTTTTCCTGATCGAGCGCCTAGCACTCGACTATGCGCCCGTGCGCATGCAGATGGCGGCGCTGCGGTTTGTCCCGGCATTGGCTGGGGCGGCCTCGGCCGGGCTGGTCTTCGCCATCGCCCGCCAAGCCGGTGGCCGGCATGGCGCGTGGCTCGCCGGCCTGCTGATGGCCTTCGCCCCACAGCAGGTCGCTTTCAGCCAGGAAGCCAGATCCTATACGCTGATGATGGCACCGCTGCTGCTCGCCCTGGCGGGTCTGCTTGCCATCGTCCGCGCGCCTGACGCGGCGTCCCGTGCAGCGTGGCACGCCTATGCCGCCGGCACGGCGCTCTCGCTCCTGGTCCTGCCGGACGCCTTGCCCTGGCCACTCATCGCCAGCACGGCCTTTCTTGCCGCCGCGATGCCGCGCAGCCACGGCCGCAAACGCCTTATCCGCACATGGGGCCTGGTGAACGCAGGCATCCTGCTGCTCCTTGCGCCGGCTTATGCGCTGCTCGCTCTCACCCCGCATCACGGGCCAATGGCAGGGTTTCGCTGGATACCGGCGCCGACGCGCCACACCATGCTGATCGATGCCGCCGGCCTCTACGGCCTGCGCGACGCCACAATGGTCACCATGCGCCTGCTGCCGACCCATCTGGTTTTCCTAGCCCCCTCGATGGCGGTCCTGGCGTTCCTCGGCATCCGTCATCTGCGCGCTGCTCGCGGCGAACGCCTGACGCTGCTGATCGCCTGGCTCGGTCAGCCGGCGGCGCTCGGCCTCCTGTCCCTGATCCATCCGCTGCTGTTGCCGCGCTATCTGCTCTGGAGCGCGCCGCCCTTTTTCATCCTTGCCGGGCTTGGACTTGATGAACTGGCTCCGGCGGCGCGTCTTGCCGCGCTTCCGGTCGCTGTGCTGGCCCTCGCTCTGAACCTCACCCCCTATTATCACGCGGAAACAAGGCCGCGCTGGGATCTTGCGGCGAAACTGCTTGGTGCACGCATGTCGTCGGGTGACGTCATTCTTGCCAGCGACGGCGCTGCCCGCATCATGCTCGGCCATTACGACACCGCGCTCACGCCGCGCGTCACCCTCGATGCTGCCCGCGCCCGCGCGGCCCTCGCCGCCGGCCATACGGTCTATGCGGTCTACGGGCCGGCAGGGCAGGGGGCGCAACCCTCGCGCACCCAGTTCATGGCGGGTGCAGCGCGCTTTGGCCCGCTGTCCTCCCCGCTTCGCGCCGGCACCGAAATCACCATCCGCCGGGTCAGTCCGCCACAAGCCCGCATCGCCTGTGCGGCCGGAACCGCCTGCCGCTGAAGGGGTCAGGCCTCCGCCAGCGCCGTCATAACCCTGCGGCGCAGCGTGCCTGCCAGGATCATCGATGCCGCAAGCAGCCCGACGCCCAAGCCAATGTCCGTCGCTCGTCCCAGCCGGCCACCGGCGCCGAGCAGCGCGGCCACTACCGTCTGCGGCAGATATCCCAAAGCCGAACCCGCCAGAAACGGCAGGATCCTGACACTCGACAGCCCGGCCAGCAGATTGAGCGCGAGATTGCTGCCCATCGGCATCAATCGCAATGCGAGCGTTGCGGCAAATGGCTGCGCTGCAAGGGCACGATCGATGCGGGCTGTGCGCCGCCCAAGCCGGGACTGCACGAAAGCGCGGCCGACCAACCGTGCCCAGAGCAGATTAATAGTGCAGCCGGCAAGCTGGGCCCCCAGCGCCAGTGCGGTGCCCGGCAGCACGCCCCAAGCATAGCCTGCCGCGAAGCCGATCACCTGCCGCGGCATGCCAATCGCGCAGGCCAGCGCCCCGAGCGCGCCGAGAATCACCGCATCGCGCCAGCCCTGCCCGGGATGTGGCACGAAAAGCGGCCCGAATGACTGAAATCGCAGTAAAAATGCGGCTATCAGCAATCCCGCCCCGAAAGCGAGCAAGCGTGTTGCGCGCACCAGCGCCCGCCGCCCCGGACCACCGCTCACTGGGCCACTTCCAGAGAAACTGGTGGCGGTGCCGTATTGTCCGTGCTGTTCGTGGTTGCCGCGGTCCCGGAGGGCTCGGCCAGAACTGCCCTGCAAGCCCGGCGTTGAAGCCAGGCGACGCCGGCAAGATCGACCAGCCCCACCCGGAGGCGGTCCCATGTGCCGTAATGCGAGCGCCCGGCGAGGCGCGGCCGATGGGCAACGGGATGCAACACGGTGCAGCCGCCGGCGCGGGCGAACAGCGCCGGCAGGAATCGGTGCATATGGTCGAAATGCGGCAACGCCATGAAAGCGGATCGGCGAAACAGTTTCAGTCCGCAGCCGCTGTCCGGCACGCCATCGCGCAGCACACGCGCCCGGACGGTGTTGGCAATGCGCGAAGCGATGCGCTTCATCAGCCGATCGTGCCGCCGCACACGCCGTCCCGCGACGAGTATCGGTACGCCGGGCCGTTCCTCCTGCCAGGCATGGCGAAGCATGTCGGGAATATCGGCCGGGTCGTTCTGCCCGTCGCCATCGATCGTAGCGATCCAGGTCGCCCGCGCCGCGGTTACCCCGGATACGATCGCGGCACTCTGCCCATGGCACAGCGCGTGCCGCAGGCCGCGGATATTCGGCCGCATCGCGGTAACGGCGGCGATCACATCCGGGGTCGCGTCCGTACTGCCGTCGTCGACAATGATGATCTCGTGATCGATGCAAGCCAGCGCGGTATCGAGCTCGGCGAGCAACGTTGGGAGATTCGGCGCCTCGTCATGCACGGGCACGACAATGGCGAGCAACGGCGGCGGCGATGCGATCATCATCGAATCTCCCTCGCGCCGCGTGCAGGCCCGGCATGGCGCGCCCCGCCATCATCGATGCTGCATGTGAGCCGGAACTTACAATCGAGCCTCAAGGCTTATCAAATTGTATCCGGCGTAGATTGATCGCCTTTAGGTTCCATAATATTTCTTCTGCGACATTTGGCGCAGACGAATTCATCTGACCGAATGATGTTCCAGGCACTTCACGATGCAGGACCCTCCCGCCGCATGCCCGGATACTCCGGCTCGACGACGAACGGATACGGCCCCGGCAAGTCGCCCACGCTGTCGAGCATCGCCGTCAGCCCTTCCCGCTCGGTCCAGCGAAGCAGAAAAATGCCGCCCGGCTCCAGGTGGAAATAGGCCCGCGCCTTGGGATCGAAGGTGATCTCGCTCTGGTGCCCGGCGGCGGCCGGAACGCTCAGCAGCATCGTCCGGCCATGCGCCGCGTGGATCGCACGGTGATGATGCCCCGAGAGGATGGCCGCGACATTCCCATGCGCCGCCGCGCGCGCCAGCAGCGCCTCGGACGAGCGCAGCATGATGCTGTCCATCGCTGCCACTCCGGTGAGCACCGGCGGATGATGCAGCCCAATCAGCACCTTGCGTCCCGCCGCCGCCTCCAGCGCCGCATCCAGAAACGCGAGCCGTTGCGGGCACAGCTCGCCATACCCCGCCCCAGGCACCACGCTGTCAAGCATGATCAGTCGGAACGGGCCGATATCAGCCTGATATTGAACGAAATCCGGATCTGCAGCCACCCCCGGCAGATGGCCCAGCGCCGCACGGAAAGCCTCACGCCGGTCATGGTTGCCGGGCACTACATAGACCGGACATGGCAGCTTGCGGTCGAGCAGCCGGTTTAACTCCTCATATTCGTCGTCCCGCCCGCAATCGACGAGATCGCCGGTGATGACGATCGCCTCCGGCGCCGGATCGAGCGTCGCCACCCGGCGCAGCACGCGCTCGGCCATCATGTTTGTCTCGACCACCCGGTTGGCCGGGCGGCCAACCGGGCGGACATGCAGATCGGAAATATGGGCAATCAGCAAGAGTCACCTCGAAGAATGGCAAGGGCCTCGTCACGCAGCGACGGGTCGCCCAGGATCAGCACGGTGCCATCGGTCTCGGCGTCAAGCCGCAACGCCCGGCCCGACCAGTCGCACATCGCCCCGCCCGCCGCCGCGACGATCGGCACCGAGGCCGCCCAGTCCCACGGCTTGTGCCCGGCCTCGGCGATGACGTCGATCGCGCCGAGTGCCAGCAACCCCGCGGCATAGGCATTGTCGCCCCAGGAGACGCGCCGGCAGGCCCGGCCAAGCCGGTCGAACGCCGCGTGCTGCGCGGGTGCGAACCATTCCGGCCCGGTGCAGGAGAGTTCCGCCTCGCCCAGCGCCGCGCGCCGCCGGCAGCCTGGCACGCCGCCGAACGGGCCGGTAAACGCAACGCGCCCATCCGCTGCCAGCCACCGCTCGCCGGTCATCGGCTGGTCGATCAGCCCCAGCACCGGCACGCCGTCCTCGACCAGGCCAATCAGCGTCACGAAGCTTGCCCGCCCGGTGATGAACTCCCGCGTCCCGTCGATCGGGTCGATCACCCAGTTGAACCGCCCGCGCCGGTCGTCGCCGAATTCCTCGCCGATCACCCCGAACCCCGGCGTGTGCCGCGCCAGCGCCGCGCGCATCGCCGTCTCCGCCGCCCGGTCCGCCGCCGTCACCGGGCTCGCATCCGCCTTGTCGTCGGCCCCCAGGCCGGCGCGGAAATACGGCCGGATCGCTTCCCGCGCCGCCTCCGCCGCCGCCTTCGCAGCCTCGATCGCGCCGTCCGGGATCATTCGGCCGCCAGCACCCGCGGCGCCTCCCCATCCCACCAGAGCGAAACCCGGCTGCCCTGTGCCACAGCACCGGCCTCGGCGCTCGGCATCGCCGCCGCGAGACTGAAGCCGCCATCCACCTCGATGCGGATCGAGGTCAGCGCGCCGAAGAACACACGTGAGGCAACGACCCCTTCCAGCAGCGCCTCCGCCGCCCCGGGTGGCCCAAGCCGCACCGTCTCCGGCCGCAGCAACACGTGAACCGCCGCCCCCGTTGCCAGCCCACGCGCCCGCGCCGCCGGCACCACTCGGCCGCAGAGCTCGACCAGCCCGGCCTCCGCATCCCTCACCCGGCCGCGCAACTCCGCCGCCGCGCCGACAAACCGCGCCACGAAAATGTTCGCCGGCTCACCATAGATTTCTGCTGGCGTTCCTGCCTGCGCGATCCGCCCCTCCTGCATCACCACGACCCGATCGGAGATCGACAGCGCCTCCTCCTGGTCATGGGTAACGAACAGCGTCGTCACCCCGGTCTCCTGCTGGATGCGGCGGATCTCGTCGCGCAGCTGCACCCGCACCTTGGCATCGAGCGCGGATAGAGGTTCGTCGAGCAGCAGCAACGCCGGGCGGATTGCCAGCGCCCGCGCCAGCGCCACGCGCTGCTGCTGGCCGCCGGAGAGCTGGTGCGGATATTTCCGCGCGTGCTCGGCGAGCCCCACCAGCGCCAGCAGCTCTGCCGCCCGCGCCTGCTGCGCCGCCGGAGTTTCCCGCCGCACCTTCAGCCCGAAGCGGACATTCTCCTCCGCCGTCATGTTCGGGAACAGCGAATAGGCCTGGAACACCATGCCCATGTTGCGCCGCGCCGCCGGCAGATCGGTGATGTCATTTCCGGCCAGCACCACCCGCCCGCCATCCGGCAGCTCGAACCCGGCGACGATGCGCAGCAGCGTCGTCTTGCCGCAGCCCGAGGGCCCGAGCAGCGAGACGAACTCCCCCTGCCCCAGCGCGAGATCGATGCCGTGCAGCACGGTCTTGCCGCCATAGCGCTTCACCGCGCCGTCGATGTCCAGATGCGGCATCAGCGCGCCCCTCCGATCTGCACGCTGCGCCCGCCCCGGCCGGAGACCAGCACGCCGAGCATGGCCAGCCAGGTGATCAGGAAGCTCAGCAGCGTCAGCGCCGAGGCCTGCGTCGCCGAGGTCTGGCCGACATAGTTGATGTAAACGGCGAAGGTGTTGAACAGCAGGATATTGGCGAAGGTGAACTCGCCCATCACGATCGCGATCGTCAGCAGTGCGGCGCCCACCAGCGCCGTCGTCAGATTCGGCACCACGACGCGGAAGATCAGCGTCCCCCAGCCGGCGCCGAGACTTTGCGAGGCCTCGGTCATGGTACGCAGGTCGAGCACGCGCATGCCGAGATCGAGCGCGCGATAAGTATAGGGCAAGGCGAGGATCACGTAGGGTATCACCAGATAATTGGGGGTGCCGACCAGCCAGTCCGGCCCCGTGTAGAGCGCCGTCATTCCGGCGACCAGGGCGATCGGCGGCACCACGAAGGGCAGCACCGAGATGAAATCGAATACCGGGCGCAGCCGCGGCACCCGCAGGTTCAACCAGAACACCGCAGGTACCAGCACGATGAGCCCGAGCAGGATCGTCTCCACCGCCAGCCGCACCGAGAGGAACAGGCTCTGCCATAGCTTCGGCTGGTGGAACAGCGCCACGTAAGCGGCGAAACCGTAGCGCGAGCCACCTTCCCACAGGCTGAACGCGCCGGTCGCGAGCAGCGGAACGAAGAAATACAGGAAGAGAAGCCCGAGCCACGCCTCCGGCAGCAATCGCCCTGCCGCGCCCTTCATCGTCGTCCCCACCGGCCGATCCGCCGTGCCGCCAGCGCATAGACGCCCATGACCCCGACCATGACCACGATCATGCCAAGCGCCAGCGCCGCCCCGGTCTGCTGCGAGATCATCACGTTGCCCGACAGCACGTTGCTGATCTCGACCGGCACCAGCGCGACGATCCCCGACGTCAGTGCGTAGGGTGTGGCATAGGCCGAGAAGGCGTTGCCGAACAGCAGGATGAACGCCGAGAGCAACGAGGGGAGCAAAATCGGGAGCCCGACATGGCGCCAGTAATCGAAGGCGGAGGCGCCGAGATTCTCCGCCGCCTCCCGCCACTCAAGCCGCAGCGCCTCCAGCGCCGGGGTAAACACGATGATCATCAGCGGGATCTGGAAATAGGCATAGACCAGCACGAGGCCCGGCAGTGAATACAGGCTGAACCCCATGCCATAGAGATCGACCCCGGCCGATTTCAGCCACACCGTGATGATGCCGAGGCTGCCGAGGGTCGCGATGAAGGCGAAGGCCAGCGGCACGCCGGCAAAATTCGCCGCCACCGCGCTGAAGCTCGTCACCAGCGAGCGCACGCCCCGCGGCATGCCCGGCCGCAGCACCAGATATGCGGCGATCCCGCCGGCGATCACGCCGACCAGCGCCGCCAGCGCCGACAGCACGAGCGAGTTGCGGAACGCAATCACCGTCTGCCCCTGCCCCAGTGCTGCGACATATTTCAGCGTCAGCCCGTGCTTTCCCGAGAACGCCTCCGCCAGCAGCATCAGCGTCGGCAGCACGAGGAAGGCGATCACGTAAACAACGAGCGGGCCGACGAAGGCGAGCGTCAGCCCCCCACCCTCGCCGGCCTTGAGCCGGAGCCTCACGCCTTGACGAGCTTCGTCCAGTTTTCCGTCAGCAGTTGCTGCGCCTTCTTCGTCTGCGCGTTGTTGGCGAATACTGCCTCGCCATACGGCTTGGCCGGCGGCAGTTCTGCCATCAGCGATTTCGGAATCGCCCCCGCCTTCGCCATCGCCGAGAACCGCGCCGGATGGGCGAAGCCCTTGAGATACAGAAGCTGCCCCTCGTCGGAATAGATGAATTCCTGCCACAGCTCGGCCGCCTTCGGGTGCGGCGCGAACTTGCTGATCGCCTGACAATAGAACGCGCCATAGGGCGTTGCCCCTTCGGGAATGACCGTGTCGATCGGCGTCATCCCCTTCGCCTTCTTCGCCTGGGCGAGGTTCAGGTAATCCCAGTTGATCACCACTGGCGTCTGGCCGGAAACAAGGCTTGCCGCCGTCGCCGCCGAGGGATTGAAATTGCCGCGCTTGGCGAGATCGGCAAAGAACTCGATGCCCGGCATGATGTTGTCGAGCGAGCCGCCATTGGCGAGTGCGGCCGCGACCACCGCGGCGAACGCGGCCCCGGCGCCGAGCGGGCTGCCGTTCAGCGCGATCATGCCCTTGAATTCCGGCTTCTTCAGATCAGCCCAGTCATGCGGCACCGCCTTCGAGACCGAGCGGTTGATGCCGAACGACACGAGGCCGAAATAATCTCCGTACCACAACCCGCCCGGATCCTTCATCGAGGCCGGAATGCTGTCCCAGGTCGCGACCTTGTAGGGCCGGAACAGCCCTTCCTGCGCGCCGTTCAGCGCGAAGGCCGGGCCGACATCGACCACGTCCGGCCCGCGCGACTGGTGCTTGAGCGAGCGGATCGACTGCAATTCCTGCGCCGAGCTGTCATCGGGCGCGGCGTTGTGAATGGTGATCCCGTATTTTTTCTGGAAGGTGGCGATGATCTCGCCATAATTCGCCCAGTCCGGCGGCAGCGCAATGGTGTTGAGCTGCCCTTCGTGCTTCGCGGCCCCCAGCAACGCGGGCGATGCGGCGCGCCCCACGGCCGGCAGCAGGCCCGCGCCGAGCCCGGCACCGGCAAGTTTGAGGAATGTGCGGCGCGGCGATGCGATCAGATCGGCCATGTGTTGCGTCCTTGCTTCAATATCCGCTGGCCGGCCCCGCATTCGGTGGCGAGGATCAGCCGGCGGCGACCGTATAGCTCGCGGCGAAGCCCTCGCCCATCGTCTCCGGCCGCCACGAGGGCGGCCGGATATGAAGGTTTCGTGAAACGCGAATCGTCAGAACGCGAGACCCGCTTCGAGGATGCTCATCACCTGGTTGCGATCGGTGCCACGCGAGCCAAAGCCGCCATTCGATCCGGTTCCAAGGTCAGTCAGGTGCAGCAGCCCCACCTCGCCACGCACAAAAACATGTCCCTTGATCCAGGACGGCGTCACCCCGATTCCGAAGCCGGACGAGTTGGCGTTCAGATACCAGCCTTCCTGGCCGATATTCTTGTAGTAGAATACCATGCTGCCGAGGGACCACGGCGACTTGCCGAACTGGTAGTTAGTGATCACTTCGGCGCCAAAGTTGCTGGTAAATTTGTTGAGACCAAGCCGGCTGTTCGGTTTGGCGTATACATATTGCACCTCCGGCACAACGTTCAGATTGCCTTGGGTATATGAATAGTAAGCGCCGTACATATCCGAATTTTCGTAGGCTGCGTTGTAATTGCCATAGCCCGTCAGCGTGTAGCTATTGGCATAGGCAGTGCTGGTTGTACCGTACGCATGGGCTGCCGGCCCGGTCACGCCGACATTCTGGGTGCCGTAGAACGAAAGCGCGTTGTTGTTATCAAACGAGTAGGTCACAAGTTCCTGGAACGTGTTGAACACGCCAGTGTCGAACCCGTCGCCGAAGGTCAGCGTGGCAGAGAGCTTGCCGTAGGTGTAGCTCGCCTGAACGCCACGGCTTGATGAATTCTCGACGTAATAGAGCGGAGAGTCGATCAGGTTGGCGTTCTTCCAGTCGGTCGAGGATTCCCAACCCTCGGTGGAATACACCTGACCAACGGATATGTTGAAGTTGGCGTTGGGAGCCCAAGTCGCATAGGCTGCGTAGATCGGCCCAAGCGAAAACGTATGGGCATTCAACTCAGTGGGCTGCGCGCCGAAATAAAGCGAGTTGCTCGGCTTCACGTCGAGAGTGAACTGGAACTGCCCGGTCGACTTGGTGATATCGACCTCGAGCGTACGCGCGATTGCGCCTGTGGATTTCTGAATCCCCAGAGGATTTGTTCTGCTCGCGCCCGACAGCGCATAGAAATACCCGTCGAACCCGCCGCTGACATCCAGCGTGCCGAGCGGGCCGGCATCGAATTTCTGGGCCGCAGGCAGGTTCATCGCAAAGGCCGGCGATGCGCAGGCCATCAGGGCCAGCACGCTGGCTCCAGCGAGAGTTTTCCGTCCGATCAGTCTTTTCGTTTTCATCCTACTACCCTGTTGTTAGTTAAAGAAGCCCGGCACCAACGCGGCTGGCCAACTCCGTCGCCCCGCGGCATTGTCCATGTGCGCCCTTCCCGCCGGGATGTGCGCGGGCAAGCCGTGGTTGCGCCCGCAAAACTCCGTTGCAAGAAACGACAAAACCAGAAAACTCCGCAATGCGGGCCTGCCGGACGATCCGTGCGTGAGGCGGCGCGCATGCCTCACTTCAGCGCCTATCCCTGACGTCATGACTTCGCGATTATGTATCTTTCGCCCGCCCAACCTTGAACGGCTGCGACAGAACGTCTTGAATATGACCGTCATAAATTTGTAAAAAAGCGTCATTTTCGTACCAAATCGAACAGCTGTGACATTTCCGCATCTCTCAGCGAATGGATGAATTGCCTCCGGGCGCAAGGCTTTGCTGCTATATTCAATTTTCAAAAAGTCCATATATATCCATTGGATTTAAGAACATGATGGATAAACTCCACATTGTGGGTTGACCGCGCAATCGTTTACCTCGATCATGAATTAGATGAACGAGCTGAAGTCCTACACCCTGCTCGCCATCGCAATTGCGTGCGAGGTGGCAGGGACGTCGTTTCTGAAGGCGTCAGACGGGTTTACCCTGGCACTCCCCGCCTTGGGCACCCTCGTGTTTTATGCTGCGGCATTTTACCTTCTTGCCATTCTCGTCCGCTCGATGCCGATCGGTGTGGTCTACGCCATCTGGAGCGGCGCGGGGATCATTCTCGTCAGCGCTGTGGGCTGGCTCCGCTTCGGGCAGCATCTTACGCCGATGACAATACTCGGCATCATGACGATCACCTTAGGCGTCATCATCGTCAATCTCGCCGCCGCCCCGCCTCACTGACGAGGGCCGCCCAAACGGAACGATGCAAGCCCTGCGTCGATTCCATGCAATACAGCCCGTCAGCAATCATCCGCTATGTGATTGAAAAAACGAACTCCAAGGACAGGGCAGGACAATGCGGGTCGCATGAGCGAACCGGTCATTCATAACGGAGCAAAGGAACCAACAATGAGAAAATCCATTCTAGGCACAACGCTGGCTACTTTCGTGATGGGTATGGGCATCGCGCATGCAGCCGTTCCCGCGTCATGCCGGACGATCCGGATGGCCAATATCGGCTGGACCGACAACGCGGTGCAGAACGCCGTGTTTTCAAAGGTCGCGACCTCGCTCGGCTACAAGACCGACATCAAGCTCTATTCTCTTGAAGTGATGTATGCCGGTCTCAGCAACAACAAGATCGACGTCTTCCTCGACAACTGGACACCGTCGCAGGACGGCACCACAAAGCCCTACGAGGCGAAACACGAGATCGACGTCATCGGCCCTGATCTCAAGCATGCCAAGTATACGCTCGTGGTGCCGCATTACCTGTACGAGAAAGGGCTAAAGACATTCGCGGACATCCATAAATTTGCCAAGCAACTGCATTACAAGATCTATGGAATCGAGCCGGGCAATGACGGCAACGAACATGTCCTGTCGATGATCAAGTCGAATACATTCGATCTCGGCAAGTTCCACCTCGTACAGTCCAGCGAAGCGGGCATGCTCTCCGAAGTCGCGCGCAAATATCCGAAGCAGCAGGCGATCGTCTTCCTCGGCTGGGAACCGCATCCGATGAATGTCGAGTTCCACATCAACTATCTCACCGGCGGCAAGAACTATTTCGGCCCGCGTCAGGGCGAGGCGACGCTCTACATCAATACAAGGCACGACTACGCCAAGGATTGCCCGAATGTTGGCCGTCTGCTGCATAATTTCTATCTGACGGTCAACGACGAGAACAAGATGATGTATGACGTCCAGGTCAAGCATCAGCAGGCTTCTGCGGTTGGCGCCGCATGGCTCAAGGCCCATCCGGACTGGGTGAAGAAAACCCTCGATGGCGTCACCACGGTCTCCGGCAAGCCCGGCGCCGCGGCCGTCCTCGCCGGCCTGAACTGATCAGGCCCGTTGTTTCTCCGGCGCGCCCGTCCGGTGCGCGCCGGCTCGCGGAGGCTGACCGATGAACGCGATCGATAGCGTGCAGCACTGGATCGTCCACCACGCCATTCCGCTCGGGACGTGGGCGACGGCGCTCGTCAACGCACTGAAGGATAATTTCCAGGGGCTGTTCAATGTTCTGTCGAGCGTGCTCGGCTTCCTGCTCGATACGACTACGGCCGCGCTCGACGCCGTCCCTGCAATCGTCCTGATCGTCATCTTTGCCGGTCTGACCTGGTATTTCAAGAAATCCTGGAAGCTCGCGCTGTTCGTCCTGCTCGCCCTCGCCTTCGTGCTCAACCAGGGATATTGGGAGCGCACGCTGGAGACGATCTCCCTCGTCGCCTACGCCACCCTCGCCTGCATGCTGATCGGCATGCCGCTCGGCGTCGCCGCCGCGCATCACCCGACACTCTACCGCATTCTGCGACCCGTGCTCGACCTGATGCAGACACTGCCCACCTTCGTGTACCTGATCCCGACGCTGGTGCTCTTCGGCCTCGGCAGCGTTCCGGGCCTCATCTCGACCATCGTGTTCGTCGCGCCAACGCCGGTTCGCCTGACCTATGTCGGCATTTCGAATGTGCCGCGCCCGCTGATCGAGGCCGGCCAGGCCTTCGGTGCCTCGCCGTGGGAACTGCTCTGGAAGGTCGAGATCCCGGCAGCTCTGCCAACCATTCTCGCCGGCCTCACGCAGGTCATCATGCTTAGCCTGTCCATGGTCGTCATTGCCGCGCTGGTCGGCGCCGGCGGGCTCGGCGAGCCCGTGGTCGAGGCGATGGAAACCGTGCAGATCGGCCGCGGCTTCACCTCGGGCCTCGCCATTGTCATCCTCGCGGTCATTCTCGACCGCGTGTTCAGGCCGGAGCGCGAAAACGCATGAACCCCGAATTCGCCGCCCGCTTCGAGCATGTCGATATCCTGTTTCCCCCAGCCGCAAGGCGCGCCGCCCGCGCGCCCTTGGCACGCGCTGCCGCGATGCTCGACGCGGGCCAGACCCGCGCCGACATCATCGAGGCGACCGGCGTCGTCGTCGGCGCCGCCGATGTGAATCTCGAGATCGCGAAGGGTGAGATCTTCGTCATCATGGGTTTGTCCGGCTCGGGCAAAACCACCGTGCTGCGGGCCGTCAACGGCCTGAACAAGATCTCGCGCGGCCGCATCCTCATTTCGCACAATAACGAGATGGTGGACATCACCAATCCGCCGCCCGCCACACTGCGCGCCCTGCGCAACCGCGCCGTCTCGATGGTGTTCCAGCAATTCGCCCTGCTGCCCTGGCGCACCGTGCGCCGCAATGTCGAACTCGGCCTCGAACTGCGCCGCACCGGCGAGACCGAAGCCCGCGCGGCGGTCGACCGCTGGCTCGATCTCGTCGGCCTGCTGCCCTGGGCGGAGAAGCACGCGCACGAGCTTTCGGGCGGCATGCAGCAGCGCGTCGGCCTCGCCCGCGCCCTCGTCACCGATCCCGACATCCTGCTGATGGACGAACCCTTCTCCGCCCTCGATCCGCTGATCCGCAACAAGCTGCAGGACGAACTGCTCTCGCTGCAGCAGCGCCTCCACAAGACCATCATCTTCGTCACCCACGATCTCGACGAAGCGCTGAAGCTCGGCAACCGTATCGCGATCATGAAGGACGGCCAGGTGATCCAGGTTGGCGCGCCGGAAGACATCGTGCTGCGTCCGGCCACCGAATACGTCGCGGAATTCGTCCGCCACATGAACCCCCTCACCGCCATCCGCGCCGCCTCGCTGATGCGGCCGCTCGATGCCGCGGCCGATGCCCACGGGGCGCAATTCACCTTCGCGGATGGCCCTTCGCGCTACCGCCTGTCGCTCCGACCCGATGGCACGCTGGACGGTCTCTCCTGCAACGGTGCCGCAATCGCGGTCCACCCGATCGATGGGGAAACCGCGACACCGGAAGGTGCCATCGGCATCGTCGAGACCACCCATCTGCTGAAGGATGTCGTCGAGCAGCGCCAGCGCAGCGGTCATCCCGTGCTGGTTGCCGAAGACGGGCGCATCGTCGGCTGGTGCGGCGCCAACGAGGTGCTCGACGCCCTCACCCATGCGGGCCGCGCCACGATGAATGACGCGAGCCCGACCCCCGCCCTCGCCACCAGCTGAACCGGAGCGCTGCCATGACAGGCGAACCCCGCCGCAATTTCATCGCCGGCGGCCCCTGGTCGCGCGCCGGCCTCGCGCGTTTCGAAACCCGCAACCCCGCTACCGGCGGCGTGCTGGCCCAGATCGAGATCGCCGACGCCGAAACCGTCGCCGCCGCCGTCGCCGCGGCGCGCGAGGCCCAGCGCGCCTGGGCCGCGACCCCCGCCGCGGCGCGCGGGCGCATCCTGCTCCGCGCCGCGTCCATGTTGCGAGAACGCAACGATGAACTCGCCCGCACCGAAACGCTCGACACTGGCCGCCCGATCGCTGAAACCAGCGTTGTCGATGTTATCTCCGGCGCCGAGTGCCTCGAATATTTCGGCGGTATCGCCGCTTCCATCACCGGCGAGGCGGTCGATCTCGGGCCCAGCGCTTTCGGCTACACCCGGCGTGAGCCGCTCGGCGTCGTCGCCGCCATCGGCGCCTGGAACTACCCGCTGCAGATCGCCTGCTGGAAATCCGCCCCTGCCCTCGCATGCGGCAATGCGGTCATCTTCAAGCCCGCGCCGCAAACCCCGCTGACCGCCCTCGAACTCGCCGCCATCTACCGCGAGGCTGGCCTGCCGGATGGGCTGTTCAACGTCATCAACGGTTTTGGTGAAACCGGCCTCGCCCTCGTCCGCCATCCCGGCGTCGCGAAAATTTCCCTCACCGGATCGGTCCCCACCGGCAAGGCCGTCGCCGCCGAGGCTGCCGCCAGCCTCAAGCGCGTCACGCTCGAACTCGGCGGCAAATCCCCGCTCATCGTCTGCGCCGATGCCGATCTCGACAGCGCGGTGGCCGCCGCCATGCTGGCGAATTTCTACTCCTCCGGCGAAATCTGCTCGAACGGCACCCGCGTGTTCGTCCACCGCTCGGTGCATGACCGCTTCGTCGAAACCCTCGCCGCTCGCGCGCAGCGCCTCGTCATCGGCGATCCGCTCGATCCCGCCACCGAGATCGGCGCGCTGATCTCGCCCGAACACGCCGACCGGGTCATGGGCTTCATCGAGGCCGGCCAGCGCGAGGGCGCGCGCCTCATCTGCGGTGGAAGGCGCCGCACCGAGGGCGTGCCCGCCGGCAACACCTTCATCGAACCCACCATCTTCGCCGGCTGCGCCGATGACATGACGATCGCGCGCGAGGAAATCTTCGGCCCGGTCATGTCGGTCTTCGCCTTCGACGACGAGGACGAGGCGATCGCCCGCGCCAACGCCACTCCCTACGGCCTCGCCGCGGCCGTCTTCACCCGCGACCTCGCCCGCGCCCACACGCTCGTCACCCGCCTCGAGGCCGGCACCTGCTGGATCAATCATTACAACATCACGCCGATCGAGCTTCCCTTCGGCGGCATGAAGCAGTCCGGCTACGGCCGCGAGAACAGCCGCGCCGCGATCGACGCCTATACCGAAATCAAGAGCGTCTACGTCGCCCTGGCACCGGTGGACTCTCCTTACTGACGAGACGTTAATCATGCCCAGCGAATACGACTACATCATCGTCGGTGCCGGCTCCGCCGGCTGCGCGATGGCCAACCGCCTCACCGAGGATGGCAGCACCACCGTGCTGCTGCTCGAATTCGGCGGCTCCGACCGCTCGCCCTTCATCCAGATGCCGAGCGCGCTGTCGATCCCGATGAACACCAGGAAATACGACTGGGGCTATCACAGCGAGCCCGAGCCGCATCTCGGCGGGCGGCGGATGCACACGCCGCGCGGCAAGGTGCTCGGCGGCTCCTCCTCGATCAACGGCCTCGTCTATATCCGCGGCAACGCGATGGATTTCGAACATTGGGAGGCGATGGGCGCGCGCGGCTGGGGCTGGCGCGACGTGCTGCCCTATTTCCGCCGCGCCGAAACCCGTGCCGAGGGCGGCGACGCCTATCGCGGCGATTCCGGCCCGCTGCACACCAGCTACGGCCGCCTCGCCAATCCGCTCTACCGCGCCTTCATCGAGGCCGGGCGCCAGGCCGGCTACCCCGTGACCGACGATGTCAACGGCTACCAGCAGGAAGGCTTCGGCCGGATGGACATGACCGTCCATCGCGGCCGCCGCTGGAGCACGGCAAACGCCTATCTGCGGCCGATCCGCAACCGCCCCAACCTCACCCTCCACGCGCGCAGCCTGGTCTCGCACATCGTCTTCGCCGGCAAGGCTGCCACCGGCATTGCCTATCGCCGCTTCGGGCAGGACATCGTCGCCCGTGCCCGCCGCGAGGTGATCCTCGCCGCCGGCGCCATCAACTCGCCGCAACTGCTCAAGCGTTCCGGCATCGGCCCTGCCGCCGAGCTCGCCGCGCTGGGCATCGACGTCGTGGCCGATCGTCCCGGTGTGGGCGAAAACCTGCAGGACCACCTCGAATTCTATTTCCAGGTCGCCTGCACCCAGCCGATCACGCTGTATTCGTCGATGAACCCGCTCGCCAAGGCGATGATCGGCCTGCGCTGGCTGCTGTTCCACGACGGTCTCGGCGCCACCAACCATTTCGAGAGCTGCGGCTTCATCCGCTCGCGCGCCGGCGTCGAATACCCCGACATCCAGTATCACTTCCTCCCCGTCGCCATCCGCTACGATGGCCGCGCCCATGCCACCCAGCACGGCTTCCAGGCCCATGTCGGCCCGATGCGCTCGAACAGCCGCGGCTGGGTCCGCCTGCGCGACCGCAATCCCGCAACCAAGCCGCGGATCTTCTTCAACTACATGAGCGATAAGCAGGACTGGGCGGACATGCGCGCCTGCGTGCGCCTTACCCGCGAAATCTTCGCGCAGGAGGCCTTCGCCCCGTTTCGCGGCGCCGAAATCGCCCCCGGCGCCGATGTCACCACCGATGCCGAGATCGACGTCTTCATCCGCGGCGCCGTCGAAAGCGCCTACCACCCCAGCGGCACCTGCCGCATGGGCGATGCCGCCGATCCGCTCGCTGTGGTCGATCCCGAAACCCGCGTGATCGGTGTCGAGCGCCTGCGCGTTGCGGATTCCTCGATCATGCCGCGCATCACCAACGGCAATCTCAATGCGCCCACCATCATGATCGGCGAGAAAGCCGCCGACCACATTCGCGGCCGCGATCCGCTGCCGCCGAGCAATGCGCCGTTTCATCGCGCCGAACACTGGCAATCCGCCCAGCGCTGATGCCGCGCCGGGCAGCACGGCGGAAATGATCAGCCACATGTCGCGTCGATACAACTCCCGCTTCGTATCGCGCGATGTGAAGCTGTCTCCATCATGGCATTGTCGCGATGACAGGAGTTCCGAATGCAGCGTTTTTCCGCCCTTGCCCTGATCAGGCGCGCGCTCGATGGCCAGGCCGGCTGGCAGGCCCAGTGGCGCGATGCCGCCCCGAAACCCGCGTATGACGCGGTCATCATCGGCGGCGGCGGCCATGGCCTCGGCACCGCGTATTACCTCGCCCGCAAGCACGGCATGCGCAACATCGCCGTGCTGGAAAAGGGCTGGATCGGCGGCGGCAACACCGGCCGCAACACCACCATCATCCGCTCGAACTACCTGTTCGACGAAAGCGCCGCACTCTACGACCACGCGCTGAAACTCTGGGAAGGCCTCTCGGCCGAGCTGAACTACAACGTCATGTTCTCGCAGCGCGGCGTGCTGATGCTCGCTCATAACGTGCATGACGAACAGGTCTTCCGCCGCCACGTCCATGCCAACCGCCTCAACGGCGTCGACAATGAATGGCTCACCCCGGAGCAGGCGAAGGCGTTCTGCCCGCCGCTGAATATCGCCCCCGGCATGCGCCATGCGGTCACCGGCGGCGCGCTGCAGCGGCGCGGCGGCACGGCGCGGCACGACGCCGTCGCCTGGGGTTATGCCCGCGCCGCCAGCGCAATCGGCGTCGACATCATCCAGAATTGCGAGGTCACCGGCATCGACCGCGACGCCGCCGGCCGCGTCAGCGGCGTGCAGACCACGCGTGGCCCGATCGCGACGAAGCGCGTCGGCGTGGTTGCCGCCGGCAATACTTCGGTGGTGATGGCGATGGCCGGGCTGCGCATGCCGCTCGAAAGCTTCCCGCTGCAGGCGCTGGTCTCCGAGCCGGTGAAGCCGTGCTTTCCCTGCGTCGTCATGTCGAACACGATCCACGCCTATATCAGCCAGTCCGACAAGGGCGAGCTGGTCATCGGCGCCGGCACCGATGCCTACATCTCCTACAGCCAGCGCGGCGCGCTGCACATCTCGATGCACACGCTGGAGGCGATCTGCGAGCTGTTCCCGATGTTCCGCCGCATGCGCATGCTGCGCAACTGGGGCGGCATCGTCGACGTCACGCCGGACCGCTCGCCGATCATCGCGAAAACCCCGATCCCCGGCCTCTACGTCAATTGCGGCTGGGGCACCGGCGGGTTCAAGGCCACGCCCGGCTCCGCCGATCTCTTCGCCCACACCATCGCCCGCGACGAACCGCACCCGATCAACGCCCCCTTCAGCCTCGAGCGTTTCGCCGAGGGGCGGCTGATCGACGAGGCCGCCGCCGCCGCGGTCGCGCACTGAGGAGTCCCGCCATGCTGCTGATCCCCTGCCCGCATTGCGGTGACCGCCCGGAAATCGAATTCGCCTATGGCGGCGAGGCCCATCGCGTCCGCGCCGCCGAACCGCGCGCCGTCGATGACGCCGCCTGGACCGAGTACCTCTACATCCGCCGCAACGCCCGCGGCGATTTCGAGGAACGCTGGCGCCACGCCCATGGCTGCGGCCGCTTCGTCAACCTCCGTCGCAACACCTACACCGACATGATCGACCGCGGAGCCGCACGATGAGCCAGAGCTTCCGGCTTGCCGAGGGCGGGCGGATCGACCGCTCCCGCACCCTCGCCTTCCGTTTCGACGGCCGCGCCTATGCCGGCCATCCGGGCGACACGCTGGCCTCGGCCCTGCTCGCCAACGGCGTCCACCTGGTCGGGCGCTCCTTCAAGTATCACCGTCCACGTGGCATCCTGAGTGCCGGCGCCGAGGAGCCGAACGCCCTGGTCGGCGTTGGCCGCGACGAGGGGCACTACACCCCCAACCTGCGCGCCACCCAGGTCGTCCTACATGACGGGCTGGTCGCTGAAAGCCAGAACCGTTCCCCCTCGCTCGAACGCGATTTCGCCGGCCTCACCGACCTGTTCTGGAAATTCATCCCCGCCGGCTTCTACTACAAGACCTTCATGTGGCCGAAAGCGGCGTGGACGCGGTTCTTCGAGCCGCGCATCCGCGCCATGGCCGGCCTCGGCCGCGCGCCGGAGGCGGCGGATGCCGCCTGCTACGCCCAGCGCTACGCCCATTGCGACGTGCTGGTGGTCGGCGGCGGCCCCGCCGGCATCGAGGCCGCCCTGGCCGCCGCCTCGTCCGGCGCGCGGGTGATCCTGTGCGACGAACAGGCCGAGCTTGGCGGCGCCCTGCTCGCCGAGACGGATGCGACCCTCGACGGCGACGCCGCAGCCAGCTTCCTTGCCACCCGCCTGAGCTGGCTGCAGGCCGCCGGACAGGTCACCATCCTGCCGCGCACGATCGCCTTCGGCTATTTTCCGCACAACATGATCGGCCTCGCCCAGGACCTCACCGATCATCTCGGCGAACCCGACGACACCCAGCCCCGCGGCCGGCTCTGGCAGGTCCGCGCCCGCGAGGTGGTGATCGCCACCGGCGCGATCGAGCGCCCCCTCGCCTTCCCCGATAACGACCGCCCCGGCATCATGCTGGCAGACGCCGCCCGCACCTACGTCACCCGCTACGGCGTGCTGCCGGGCCGCAACGCCGTCGTCTTCACCGCGCATGATTCCGCCTATGCCGCCGCCCTCGCGCTGCATCGCGCCGGCGCCCGCATCGCCGCGATCGCCGATCTACGCCCCGATCCGTCCGGCGAACTGGTCGAGGCTGCTCGCGCCGCCGGCCTGCCGATCCGCCCCGGCTGCACCCTCACCGGCACCGAAGGGCGGCTGCGCGTCACCGCCGCCACCATCGCGCGGCGCGACGGCGGCGCCGGCGAGCGCCTCCCCTGCGACCTCGTGCTGATGTCCGGCGGCTTCACCCCGAGTGTGCATCTCTTTTCGCAGAGCCGCGGCAAGCTCCGCTTCGATCCCGCGCTCGACGCCTTCATCCCCGGTGAGCCGGCCGAGGCCTGCCGCGCCGCCGGTGCTGCCGCCGGCGCCATTTCGCTGGCCGACGCCCTCGCCTCCGGCCGCGCCGCCGGCGAGGCGGCCGCCACCGCCGCCGGCTTCACCGCCCCGCCCGCCGTGGCGATCGAGGTCGCCAACGCCCCCGCCGCCACCGGCGGCTTTCTCGGCGCCACGCCGCACGGCCGCAACCCCGGCGCGGTGCGCGCCTTCATCGACTTCCAGAACGACGTCACCGCGAAGGACATCTCGCTCGCCCTGCGCGAGGGCTTTCGCTCGGTCGAGCACGTCAAGCGCTACACCACCAACGGCATGGCGACCGACCAGGGTAAGCTCTCCAACATGAACGCGCTCGGCATCATGTCAGCCGAGCTGGGCCGCCCGATCCCCGAGATCGGCACCACCACCTTCCGGATGCCCTATACGCCGGTCCCGTTCGGCTATTTCGCCGGCTACGCCCGCGGCGCGCTGTTCGAGCCCGAGCGCCACACCCCGATCCATGACTGGGCCGAGGAACAGGGCGCGGTGTTCGAGGATGTTGGCATCTGGAAGCGCGCCCGCTACTTCCCCCGCGGCAACGAGACGATGCACCGCGCCGTCGCCCGCGAATGCCGCGCCGTGCGCGCGAGCGTCGGCATCTTCGACGCTTCGACCCTCGGCAAGATCGAGGTCGTGGGGCCGGATGCCGCCACGTTCCTCAACCGCATGTACGTCAATGCCTGGACCAAGCTAAAGCCCGGCCGCCTGCGCTACGGCGTGCTGCTGCGCGAGGACGGGTTCGTGATCGATGACGGTGTGATCGGGCGCCTATCCGACACCCGCTTCCACGTCACCACCACCACCGGCGGCGCGCCGCGCGTGCTCGCCATGATGGAGGACTACCTGCAGACCGAGTTCCCCGAGCTCGATGTCTGGCTCACCTCCACCACCGAGCAATACGCGGTCATCGCCGTCCAGGGCCCCCGCGCCCGCGACGTGATCGCCCCGCTCGTCGAGGGGGCGGACATCTCCGGCGCTGCCATGCCGCACATGAGCATGGTCGAATGCCGCGTCGCCGGCATCCCGGCCCGGCTGTTCCGCGTCAGCTTCACCGGCGAGCTCGGCTTCGAGATCAACGTCCCCGCCGATTATGGCCGCGCCGTCTGGGAGGCAGTGTTCGATTCCGGCCGCCGGCACGACATCACTGCCTACGGCACCGAGACGATGCACGTGCTGCGCGCCGAGAAGGGCTACATCATCGTCGGCCAGGAAACCGACGGCACGGCGACGCCCGACGATGTCGGCCTCGCCTGGGCGATCGGCAAGGCCAAGCCCGACTTCGTCGGCAAGCGCGCGCTCGATCGTGCTGCCTTTGCGGGCCAGAGCGGGCGCAAGCAGCTCGTCGGCCTGTTCACCGAGCCCGGCGATGTCGTGCTCGAGGAAGGATCCCACCTCGTTGCCGATCCCAACCTGCCCCCGCCCGCCGAAATTCTCGGCCATGTCACCTCGGCCTACTGGAGCGAGACGCTCGGCCGCTCCATCGCCCTTGCCCTGGTGCGCGGCGGGCGCGACCGCATCGGCGAGACGCTGCACGTGAAACTCGCGGACCGCGCGATCCCGGTCCGTCTCACCGATCCGGTATTCTACGACCGTGAAGGAGCCAGGCTCGATGGCTGACCTGATGCAGACCGGCCTCGCCTCCCCGCTCGCCGGCCTCATCGGCGATACAAGGACGCGCGAGATGCCCCGCGCCGCCCGCTTCTCGCTGCGCGTCAAACCCTCCGTCATCGGGGAAGCGGGCGCGGCGCTGGAGGTCGATCTGACCCTCGGGATGAACCGCGCCACCGAGTCAGGCTCCCGCACCGCGATCCGCCTCGGCCCCGACGAATTCCTGCTCCTCTCACCGGTCGCCGACACCTGGGAAGGCTTCGAGGCCGCCCTCGCCGCGGTTCTGACACCGCACGACTACGCGCTGACCGACATTTCCCACCGCCAGCTCGGCGTCTCGATCGAGGGGCCGGACTGCACGGCGATGCTGAACGCTCTCTGTCCGCTCGATCTCGACCTCGCCGCCTTCCCCGTCGGCATGGCCACCCGCACCCTGTTCGGCAAGGCCGACATCGTGCTCTGGCGCACCGCGGAAACCCGCTTCCACATCGAGGTGTGGCGCTCCTTCGCCCCCTATCTCTGGAGCCTTCTCGCGACCATCGGCCGGGAATACCCCGACCAGGGGCGTCTCGGCGCGGATGGGGTGATCTGAGCGGCAGCGTCAGATCTAGAGCATCTTGATCCGATCAGATGATTCCATCTGATCGGATGATGCTCTAGGTTCTGTACCTATTGCCATGACTACGGGGCGTCTGATTCAAGTCTGTTCGGAGGACTTGGAGCATGGCGGAACTTTTCTGGCTGAACGACA
>NZ_NCAS01000070.1:0-4427 GCF_002255515.1 Acidiphilium sp. 20-67-58
ACCAGCGCCACCGCATGGCTCTTCCTCGCACATATCCGCCTGATCACACGAAAAATCGCACGCAACCGATAGCCACACTACCATTCAGATTCGGGCTCTTATAAAATCGGCCCGAAGTAACGAAACGCCCCGATTTGTAGCATAAGCGGACAAAGGGAGAACATCATGCGGCCCTTGATACAGTGTCGGGTACGGGCCTGAGTGGGCGCAATCCGACAGGGTTTTCCGTTGATTTCTGCTGGCTGCCCCAGATGTAGTCCCCGGTCAGGTTCACGTGCTCCCAGCCGATCGGGGAAAGGTGAGTAAGGTGGGCATCTGGAACATCTTCGACCTTACGCAAGGCGTCGATGGCGCGGCCAAGATAGCGCGTGTTCCAGAGGATGATCGCGGTGACGACCAGATTGAGGCCGGATGCGCGGTGCTTCTGATTTTCGAATGTCCGGTCGCGGATTTCGCCGAGCCTGTGGATGAAGACCGCCCGCGCCAGGCTGTTCCGAGATTCGCCCTTGTTGAGTTCCTGGCTGCTCTCGCGGCGTAATTCGGGGTCTTCCAGCCAGTCGAGGGTGAATAGCGTGCGCTCGAGCCGGCCAAGTTCCCGGAGTGCTGCGGCGACACCGTTTTGCCTGGGATATGAGGCGAGTTGGCGCATGATGAGCGACGCGGTCACGGTGCCGGTGCGGATTGACGTGGCGATCCGCAGAATGTCGATCCAGTGCGCGCGGATCAGGTTGATGTTGATACGGCCGGCGATCATCGGCCCGAGCGTCGGGTAGGTTGTGCCTTTGGCGAAGGTGTAGAGGCGGCGATCTTTCAGGTCGGGAATTCGTGGTGCAAACTGGAATCCGAGCAGGGCGCACAACGCGAAGACGTGATCCGATACGCCTCCGCCATCGGTATGGTGGCGGTGCTGGCGTGTCGTGACTTCGCCGTGATGATCGAGCAGTCCGTCGAGGACATGGATCGCCTCGCTCGCGGTCGCGGCGATAACCTTGGTATGGAACGGCGCGTAGCGACCTGAGAGATGGGTATAGAATTTGATGCCGGGCTCATGGCCATAATGGGCGTTGAACTGACTCGCATCGCGGCCGAACCCACCGGCCCGGAAAAATTGTCCATCCGAGGACGAGGTTAATCCTGAGCCGAATATCGCGGCGAGCGGCTCGCGATTCTGATAATCGACAAGGCGCCGCAACGCCAGCGCGTAAGTCTCGTCGCGAATATGCCAATCGGCCGCCCAGGCGAGTTGACCGAGGCTGGCGATACTGCACGCTTCGGCCATGCGGGTCAGACCCAGATTGAGCCCGTCGGCCAGAAGGCCGGCGATGAGAACTCTGGGATCATCAACAAGCTCGCCTGTCCGCAAATGGGTGAAGCACTCGGGGAAGCGGGTCCAGCCGGCAACTTCCGACAACAGATCGGTGATCCGTATACGCGGCAACATCGCATACAGGCGGCCCGCGAATGCCTCGGCCTCGGGCGGTGTCGATTTCTCGATCGGCATGATTTTCAGGATCCCTTTGTCAATCGTGACGTCGGGCAGCAACCCGCCTTTGGCACGGGCCTCAACCGCGGCAAGTCGTTCATTGAGGCGGGTCTGACGTTCCGCGATGAACCGTTCGAAGTCGGTCTCGACGGCAAGCGGAATGCCGGAATCCCCTTGCATAGCTTGCAGGGTTTCCGTGGAAATCAGACGATCTTCGAAGGCCCGATACTGCCGACTGCCCGTGACCCAGACATCACCAGCGCGTAGGCGCGTGCACAATTCCGCCAACACGCAGAGTTCATAATAACGCCTGTTGATGCCGTTCCCGGGCAAAACATGGCGCACCCAACGCTGGCGGATGAAGGCGGTCGGGGCGGATTTCGGCAGGGTTGTGGCACCGGCTTTATTGATCCGGCGCAACATATCGATTGCGCGCATCAGCGGTGTCGTGGCGGCCACGCCTTGGAAGGTGAAGGCTTCGAGAAAGGCTGGTGCCCATCGCCTGACGCCAGCATAGTGCTCGGTCAACTTTTGGTATGGATCAAATTCCTCCGGCCGGGCCAGGGCCTCCGCTTCCGCGACCGTCGTGCAGAACCGCTCCCAGGGCATCACCTTGTCGATCGCCGCGAAGGGATCGCCCTTGCCGGCACGTGCGGTGATCAGGGCCGTTCCGATCCTGGCAAAGAGCCGGACCTTTTCGTTGATCGCTCGTCCATCAGCCTGGAAATCACGAGCGTGCTTGCCTTCGGCTTTCCGGAACATCGCACCAATCAGCCGTTCGAACAGATCAATGGCATGATCTGTCAGGTTAGCCGCCAGCTCGAGGGTGATGGCGGTGAGCGTGGCGTGGCGTCGCCGGCGTTCGTAGTCGGCGATATGCTGAACCGTCATGCGTCCCGCCTCGCGGGCAAGCTGTGCAAGACGGGCTTGGTTAACGAGATGGCCCCGCGCCGGAGCGAGACCGATCGCCCGCACATGCGCCAACCGTTCGATCAATCCGAGCATCGAACCGGGCTTTGCGGATTCCGGCATCTGGCGCAGCCAGGCCAGCCAGCTTTGACTGGTTTCCAGGCGACGCTCTGTCAGGGCATCCAAACCGCGTCGTTGGTCGGTGGATAATCCGTCGGTCAGCCGACGCTCAGTTTCACGCCGCGCTTTGTGTCGTACCTCGATGCAAATTCGCTCAAGTCTCGCCGGCGCCGGTACAATGATGCCGCGTTGACGACATTCCTCCATAGCCAGAGCGGCAAGATCGAGCAGACGCTCGTTCTCGATCGCATGGGGAAGCAGCCAAGCTGACAGTTCATTTGCCGCCTTGGGGCCAAATGTCCGGAGCCCGATGCGGTTCAGCAAAGACGCGGAATGACGACGTCGATTTTGTTCGGATGCCAGGTAGGGCACGAGTGAATCTGGCAAGACGTCGATCTGATCGGCAACAAATGAAACCAGAGATGGATCGGGTATCTCACCCGCTCGCAGCACTCGGCCAGGATGGCGCAGATAGCAAAGCATCAGCGCGTAGCCGAGGCGATGATGATCACCACGGCCGCGTCGAATCAGCGCCAAGTCCGCAGCCGACAGGGTATAATGGCGGATCAGACCCCGCTGATCGGTCGGCGGATCAAACAGCAGTACGATCTGGTCCTCGGTCAGTATTCGGCGGTATCCCACTTTTTTCTCCCTGAGCGTTCGCGCCGGGAGACCAGCCGATCCGGGCCAAGGAGTCGACCAGCGTGCTGCGCGGGATGCCAAAAGTCCGACAAACCGATGCTTTCGTGGCACCAGCATCGAGCGCGGTGATCACGGTGGCCAATTTCTCCGGATCGATTCCGAAAGGTCTGCCACCTTGCCGCCCGCGTCGGCGGGCGGCAGCCAGACCGGCGTTCACCCGCTCTTGAGTGAGGGAACGCTCGAACTGTGCCAGGGCGCCAAAGACGTGGAAAAGGAACTCGCCCTGCGGCGTGGTGGTATCCATCTGTTCGGTCAGAGACCGGAAGGCGATCCCCCGCGCCCGGAGCCCGTTCACGGTTTCCAGCAAATGGGGCAACGAACGGCCCAGTCGGTCGAGCTTCCAGACCACAAGACAATCGCCAGGTTGAAGATAGGCCAGTGCCGATCCAAGGCCGGAACGATCCCGCCGGTTGCCACTGGCATGGTCCGCGAATAGGTGCCGTTCATCGACGCCGGCGCAAAGCAACGCATCGCGCTGTAGATCCAGCACCTGCCGGTCATTGTCTGTGGAGACGCGCATGTAGCCGATCAGCATGTACGGAAAACCCCCCAACATTGGTTTCCGTACACCTTACCATTCCGACAGGGTTTCTCGTACATAATTCGGGGGATAAATCGAGCTTTCTGACACCGCCCGTACCCCTGACGAAAAACATGTGTTTTCCGTACAGCCGCAATTCTGACTTCAGCACCGGGATCTCCGCTCAAACCGGCAGAATCCCTCGATTTTACCCCTCCAGCGTTCTCATTTTGTCCGCTTATGCTACAATTTGGGGCGTTTCGTTACTTCGGGCCACGAAGTCAAGGGAATGTATAATCGCGTTCTGAGACATGACAGGCCAGATTGGGAAGCAGTCCGGCATTTACTCGGTGAGCCCGATCGAGCGGTTTGTCATCTTGCAGCGACTTGGCTTGCCGAGTTGCGAAAACTGGCCAGGGACGAGGTGCCGCTCGGGCCACACCTGAAACAGCCTATCGCACGTGGGGTCGCTACTGCACTGAGCAGAGCGCGTGATGCGCTGAGCCGCGCTGGTTTTTACCCCGTATAAGCGCAGCGGAGCAAAGCCGTATCACTCTGTCAAACGTCCGTTTGAAAGAGTGATACAGGCACAAAAATCAAGACTTTCGAGTTTTCATAAATTATCGTCGAAATGGTATCGCATCGTTATTGTTGATATTGGAACGAACCTCCGCCCCCCTTATTACACTACAG
>NZ_NCAS01000036.1:0-32663 GCF_002255515.1 Acidiphilium sp. 20-67-58
TATGACAAAACCGCACGAAATTTCCTCGCTGGTATTTGCCTCGTCCTCGCCGTCACATCATGGATCAGTTGAGTCCAGAGCCTAGAGCATCATCCGATCGGATGGAATCATCTGATCGGATAAAGATGCTCGACTTATCAATATGCTAGAGCACTACATCCGATCCAATCGGATCGGAAAGTGCTCTAGTTCCCCATCGGGAAATCGAGCCCGGTGCTGCCGAACCCGCCCGCCTCGCGCGCGGTCCGGTCGAGATCGTCGGTCTCCTGCCACACCAGCCGCGATACCGGTGCGAGCACCGCCTGCGCGATCCGCATCCCCCGCGTCACCTCGAACGCCGCGGTTCCGGCATTCAGCACGATCACCTGGATCTCGCCGCGATAATCGCTGTCGATCGTCCCCGGGCTGTTGGGAATCACGATCCCATGCTTGAGCGCGAGGCCCGAGCGCGGGCGGATCTGCAACTCGAAATCCGGCGGCAGCGCGATGGCGAGCCCGGTCGGCACCAGCGCCCGCGCCCCCGGCGCGATCACCACCGGCGCATCGACCGCCGCCAGCAGGTCGAGCCCCGCCGATCCGGCGGTGGCATAGTCGGGCAGGGGCAGGCCGGCGCCATGCGCCAGCCGCTTCACGGCAACTGCAATCGTCATTGGAAAATCCCTGAAATCCTCTCCGCCAGCCGGTCGGCCACGGCGTCCTTCCCGGCGCGCGGCCATGGCTCGGCGCCCTCGCCGGTAATCAGCACGACCTCGTTCTCGGCGCCGCCCATGATGTCGGTTCCGGCGCCGACATCATTGGCCACGATCCAGTCGCACCCCTTGCGCGCCCGCTTCGCCGTCGCCTGCGCGATCAGATCGCCGGTCTCCGCCGCGAACCCGACGACGAGGCGCGGCCGGTGCCCCGCAAGACGCGAGACTTCCGCGAGGATGTCGGGGTTTTCCACCAGCGTCAGCGCCGGCGGCGCGCCGGTCTTCTTGATCTTCCGCCCCTGCGCCTCGACCCGCCAGTCCGCGACCGCGGCGCAGAACACCGCGGCATCGGCGGGCAGGGCGGCAAGCACCGCCGCGCGCATCTCCAGCGCCGTCTCGACCCGCACGACCGCCACCCCCGCCGGATCGGCCAGCGCCACCGGCCCCGAGACCAGCGTCACCCGCGCGCCGCGCCGCGCCAGCGCCGCGGCGATCGCGTGGCCCTGCTTTCCCGAACTGCGATTGGCGATGTAGCGCACCGGGTCGATCGGCTCATGCGTCGGCCCGCTGGTCACCACCACGTGCCTACCGGCCAGCGTCTGTTCGCCATCGAACCGGGCGACGATCGCCTCCAGGATCGCCGCCGGCTCCGCCAGCCGCCCCGGCCCGAACTCGCCGCAGGCCATCGGCCCCTCCTCGGGCCCGACCACCGAAACCCCGCGCCGAAGCAGCGTCTCCAGATTCGCCACCGTCGCCGGATGCGTCCACATCCGCACGTTCATCGCCGGGGCGACCAGCACCTCCTTGTCGGTCGCGAGCAGCAGCGTGGTAGCCAGGTCATCGGCCATCCCTGCCGCCATCTTCGCGAGCAGATCCGCCGAGGCCGGCGCCACCACCACGAGATCCGCGCTGCGCGAGAGCTGGATATGCCCCATCTCGCTCTCGCCGGTCAGCGAGAACAGCTCGGTATGCACCCGGTCCTCGCACAGCGCCTGCACCGAAAGCGGGGTGACGAATTTCTCTCCCCCGGCGGTGATCACCGCGCGCACCGCGCCGCCCTCCTTGCGGATCAGCCGGATCAGCTCCAGCGCCTTGTAGGCCGCGATCCCCCCGCCGATGACGATCAGCACAAGCCGCCCGGCAAGGCGTGCGCTCACAGCCGCCATCCCGAATGAATCGCCGCGATCCCGCCGCTCAGGTTGCGATAGGCCACCCGTTCGAATCCCGCCCGCCGCATCATCCCCGCCAGCGTCTCCTGGTCGGGGAACATGCGGATGCTCTCGGCGAGATACTGGTAACTCTCGCGGTCCTGCGCCACCCGCGCGCCGATCGCCGGCAGCGCCACGAACGACCATTTCTCGTAAAGCGGCTGCGCCGCCGCCACCTGCAAGCGCGAGAACTCCAGGCAGAAGAACCGCCCGCCCGGCTTCAGCACCCGCCGCGCCTCGGCCAGCACCCGGTCCTTGTCGGTGCAGTTGCGCAGCCCGAACGCGATCGACACCCGATCGACGCTGCCATCGCCAACCGGCAGCGCCTCGGCATCCGCCACCGCGAAGGCGATCTCCTCGATCCGCGCCTGCTCCTCCGCCCGTCCGCGGCCGACGCGCAGCATCGCCTCGTTGATGTCGGTCATCAGCACCGGCCCGCCGCCGGCAGCGAGCCAGCGCAGCGAAATATCCCCGGTCCCGCCAGCAAGATCGAGCAGGGTGCGGTGCGGCCGCGGGTCCATCATCCCGACGAATTCCCGCTTCCACAGCCGGTGCACGCCGAGCGACATCAGGTCGTTCATGATGTCGTAGCGCCCGGCGACGCTGTCGAACACCTCCCGCACCTTGTGCCGCTTCTCGCCGCGCGGCACGGTGGAAAACCCGAAATCGACGGTCTCGCTGCTGGTATCGGCCATGGGCTCAGGCTATAGCCCCAAACGCACCATGCCGGAACTCCCCGAAGTCGAAACCGTGATGCGCGGCCTCGCCGCGAAGCTCGAAGGCCGCCGCCTCGCCCGCGTCGTGCTCGCCCGGCCCGACCTGCGCTGGCCGATCCCCGAGGGGTTCGTGCAGTTCCTCTCCGGCGCCCGCATCGAGGGTTTCCGCCGCCGCGGCAAATACATGTTCATGCGGCTCGACCGCGCTTTGTCGGTGCTGATCCATCTCGGCATGTCCGGCCGGATGACGATCGATTCCGCCCCGCTGCCGCACCAGCACCTCACCCTCGAAACCGACGATGGCGCCGTGATCGGCTTCGTCGATCCCCGCCGCTTCGGCGCGCTCGATCTCGTCGCGACCGAGGCCGAGGATACCCATCGCCTGATCGCCGGCCTCGGCCCCGAACCGCTCGAGGATGCGTTTTCGCCTGCCACCCTCGCGGATGCCCTCGCGGGCAGGAAAACCCCGATCAAGGCGGCGCTGCTCGACCAGTCGATCGTCGCAGGCCTCGGCAACATCTATGTGAGCGAGGCGCTGTTCCGCGCCGGCATCCTCCCGCACCGCCTCGCCGGCACGATCGGGCGGGGCAGGGCAGGGCGCCTCGTGCCGGCGATCAAGGCAACACTTACCGACGCCATCGCCGCCGGCGGCTCATCGCTGCGCGACTATGTCCAGCCCTCCGGCGAACTCGGCTATTTCCAGCATGCCTGGAAGGTTTACGACCGCGCCGGCAAGCCCTGCGAACGCTGCCCCGGCCCGGACGTCTGTGCGGGAATCAGCCGCACGGTCCAGTCCGGCCGCGCCACCTATTTCTGCGCCCGCACCCAGAAATAGCCCGCGCCGGGCAACCGCCGGCCCGGCCTCAGGCCGCGTGCGCCGCCGCGACGAAATCCCGGATCAGCAGCACTGATTTCTCCCCCGGCGCGCTTTCCACCCCGGAAGACACATCAACCGCCGCCGCCCCGCTCGCGCGCACCGCCCCGGCCACGTTCGCCGGCGTCAGCCCGCCCGCCAGCAGCCACGGGGCGGGGGCCCGCCAGCCCTGCATCACCGCCCAGTCGAACGCGGTGGCATTGCCGCCCGGCCGGTCAGCACCCTGCGGCGGCTTCGATTCGATGACGAACCCGTCGAGTCCCTCATCGTCGTGCGGCAGGTCGGCGGTGCTTGAAACCCCTACCGCCCGCCACAATCTCGCGCCGAACCGCGCCCGCATCGCCCGGCACTCTTTCGCGCCGGCATAAATCTGCAGCACTTCGAGATCCTGCACCTTCAGCACCGTCTCGATCGCCTCGGGTGTGGGGGCGACGAACAACCCCACCCTCGGCACCCGCCCATCGGCGCCGATCGCCTTCAGCGCCTCGATCGTGACGAATCGCGGCGAGCGGGGAAAGAACACGAACCCGACCCAGTCCGCCCCGGCATCGGTCGCCGCCAGCCAGGTCTCCCGTGTGCGCAGCCCGCAGATCTTCGCCCGCGCCATCAGCCGATCGACGCGGCGATGGAAGCCGCCGCCGCCGCCGGATCGGCGGCCGTGGTGATCGGCCGGCCGACCACGATATAGCTTGCCCCCGCCGCGATCGCCGCTTCCGGCGTCGCCACCCGCGCCTGGTCGCCATGATCGGCGCCGGCCGGCCGGATTCCCGGCACCACCAGCACCGGATCGGCGCCGAACGCGTCGCGCAGGATGGAAATCTCGTTGGCGCTGCACACCAGCCCGTCCGCCCCGGCGGCGAGGGCCAGCCGCGCCAGCCGCAGCACCTGCTGGCGCGGCCCGCCGGCAACCCCGGTCTCCGCCAGCGCACCGGCCGAAAGGCTCGTCAGCACCGTCACCGCCAGCAATCGCGGCCGCGCCGCTCCTGCCGCTTCCGCGGCCTCCCGGGCCGCCGCGATCATGGCGCTGCCGCCGGATGCATGCACCGTCAACATCGCCGGGCGCAGCGGCAGCAGCGCGCGCACCGCCCCGGCGACCGTGTTCGGAATGTCGTGCAGCTTGAGATCGAGAAACACGTCATGCCCCGCTGCGGCCTCCAGCAGCGCTGGCCCGACCGCGCAGAACGCCTCCAGCCCCAGCTTCACCAGCCCGCAATGCGGCCCGACGGCGCCGATCAGGCGCGTCGCCTCCTCGCGCGAAGGCGTGTCGATCGCGGCGATCAGCCGCCGCGCGCCATCTCCTGCCGTGCCCATCTCAGGCGGCCGGCGGCAGGCTGATCGTCTCGTCCGCTGGTGCTGCTTGTGCCGGCGGCTGCGCCTGCATCGCGGCAAGCTGGCGCTCGGCCCGCTTCGCCCGGCGCTGCGCCCGCATCCGCCGCGGCAGATGGATCAGCATGCCCAGCAACACGCCGAGCCCGAAGGCGATCAGCACGATCGCGCCCAGCACCGCCGAGCCGAGCGTGCCGAACGGGAAGAACGCCACGCTCACCGGCACCCGGTTCGACAGGAGGAAAATCACCAGCGCCAGCAATACCAGCGCCCCGAGACTGAGCCGGATCGTCTTCAGCGGTCTACTCCTCGTCCTCGTCGTCGTCATCGTCCGCGCCATCATCCGCCCCGGCTTCGAGCGGTTTCATGCCCGCATTGACCATCTCGCGCAATTCGCGCCCGGCGCGGAAGAACGGCACGGTCTTCTCGTCGACCTTCACCGTCTCGCCGGTCCTGGGGTTGCGCCCCGACCGCGCCTGCCGCTGCTTGACCGAGAACGCGCCGAAGCCGCGCAGTTCCACCCGTCCGCCGGCGGCAAGCGCTGCGGTCATCTGGTCGAACATGGCGGTTACGATGCGTTCGACATCCGCAAGCGTGAGGTGCGGATGATCCGCCGCCAGCGCGGCGATCAGTTCAGATCTGGTCATTTGCCCGTCTCCCGTTGCAGCGACGGTGCCAGACGCTTCCGGTCCGGTCAATCCGCATTGTATCTACAATATTGAAAACGGCTGAGATTTCCGCCTCAGCCGAGATGCAGCGCCGCCTGCGTGCCCTCGATGATGAACTGCGCGGCCAGCGCCGCCACCAGAATGCCCAGCACCCGGCCGATCACGCTCGCCCCGGTCGTGCCCATCAGCCGCGCCAGCCGCCGCGCGCCCAGCATCGAGACCAGGGTGGCCACGATCATCGCCGCCAGTGCGAGCGCGTTGGCCAGCACCGCCCCCGGCTGCCCCCCCGCCTTGGCATGCAACAGCACCATCGTGGTCATCCCGCCCGGCCCGGCGATCAGCGGAATCGCCAGCGGAAACACGCTGATATCCTCGGTCGACTCGCTCGCCGCACTGCGCTCCTCGCGGCTCGCCCGCAGCTCGCCCTTCGCTGTCACCATGTCCTTGGCCGAGAGGAACAGCAGCGCGCCGCCGGCGATCTGCAAGGCCGGAATCCCGATCCCGAGCAGCCGCAGCAGCTTTTCCCCCGCAAGGCCGAACACCAGCAGCACGAGAAAGCTGATCAGCGCCGCCCGTTTCGCGATCGTCCGCCGCTTCGCCGCGTCGTCATGCGTGGTCAGCGCCGCGAAGATGATCGCGGTGCCGACCGGATCGATGATGACGAACAGCGCCACCACCGCGTAGAGGAAATCGGCGATGAAGGCGTTCAGCATCGCGCTGCCTCCGCCGCGTCGAGATCGGCCGGGGTGTTGATGTTGACGAACGGGTCGCGCTCGTCCGCGAACGCCACCGCGCGCATCCCGATCCCTGCCGCGAAACCCGCCACCCGATACGGCCCTGGCCCGTCGAGGAACCGTTCCAGCGCGTCGGCCGCCGCCACCGGCCAGAGTGCGACGAGATGATGCGTCCGCCCGTGCGAGGCCGCTACCGCGGGTGCGGCGCCCAGCCGGGCCACGAGGTCGCGCGGGGCGAAGGGCGTGTCCACCGGCAGGCTCAGCAGCGTCTCGCCGCCCGCGGCCGCCGCCCAGCGCATCCCGGCGAGAACCCCGGCCAGCGGCCCCTTGCCGCGATGCCGCCCGTCGTCCAGCACCTCGATCCCGAACCGCGCGAATCGCGCCGCATCGCCCGCCGCGCTCAGTGCGGCGGCGTCGACCTGTCCGGAAAGTGTCGTGATCGCATGATCGAGCATCGTTCGTCCGTGCAGGATCAACAGCGCCTTGTCTACCCCGCCGAGCCGCCGCCCGGCGCCGCCGGCCAGGATCACCGCCCGCAGATGAGAAACCGATCGATCTGTCATGAGGGAATTGCCAGGGGCAAAAAAGATGGGGCGAACGATGGGGCTCGAACCCACGACATCCAAGACCACAACCTGGCGCTCTACCAGCTGAGCTACGTCCGCCAACGCACGGAGGTTTAGGCCGATCGACGCGGTCTCGTCAATCGGCCTTCCCGGATAATCAGGCGGCCTTCTTGCCGATCAGCCCGCGCTTGACGATCGTCTCGGCGATCTGCACGGCGTTCAGCGCCGCCCCCTTGCGCAGATTGTCCGAAACGCACCAGAAGCCGAGCCCGTGCGGCACCGTCGGATCGACCCGCAGCCGCGAGACATAGACGGCATCCTCGCCCTGGCATTCCAGCGGGGTGACGTAGCCGCCATCCTCGCGCTCGTCGAACAGCGTCACGCCCGGGGCCGCGCGCAGCGCCGCCCTTGCCGCCTCCAGCGGCGCCGGGTTGGCGAACTCGACATGCACAGCCTCGCCATGGCCGATGAACACCGGCACCCGCACGCAGGTCGCGAACACCGCGATATCGGGGTCGAGAATCTTGCGGGTCTCGACCGTCATCTTCCACTCTTCCTTGGTCGCCCCGTCCTTCATGAACACGTCGATATGCGGGATCACGTTGAAGGCGATCGGCTTGGTGAAGACTTCCGGCTTCGTCGCCTCATGGACATAGGTGGCCTTGGTCGCGCGCTCCAGCTCGTCCATGCCCTCCTTGCCCGCGCCCGAAACCGACTGGTAGGTCGCGACCGACACGCGGCGGATGCCGAATTTCTCGTGCAGCGGCTTCAGCGCGACCACCATCTGGATGGTCGAGCAGTTCGGATTGGCGATGATCCGCCGCCAGTCCGGCTTCGCCATGAAGGCTTCCAGCGCGTGGGTGTTCACCTCCGGCACCACCAGCGGCACGTCCGGGTCCATGCGGAACTGGCTGGTATTGTCGATCACGATGCACCCCGCCTCGGCCGCGCGCGGCGCGTGCACCGCCGAGATCGACGCTCCCGGCGAGAACAGGCCGAAATCCACCCCGCGGAAATCGAAGGTCTCCAGGTTCTTGACGGTGAGGATCGCCTCGTCGCCAAAGCTCACCTGCTGCCCCGCCGAACGCGGGGAGGCGAGGGCGATCACCTCGGAGGCGGGAAAATTCCGTTCCGCAAGCGTCTTGAGCATCTCGCGCCCGACCGCGCCGGTCGCCCCGACAACTGCAACTTTATACGCCATCTGCCTTCATCCTCATCCAATTCTGGTGCACGAGCTAGCGTCCCGCCCGGCAAGGTGCAAGGGAAATGCCCGCACCTCACACCGCAACGGCGCGAAATTCCTCGCGGTGGATCGCCGTCCGCAGCATCCTGTCGCCGCCGATCATGCCGCGATACATGCCCGACGAATTGAACGGCATCACCGGGTCCCCGGCGGCGCCGAGCGCGATCAGCCCGCCATCGCCGCCGCGCGGCGCAAGCTCGGCGATCACGTCCGCCGCCGCCTTGGCCAGGCTCTCGCCCTTGTAGCGCAGCCGCGCCGCGATCTCGGCAGCGGCGGTGTAGCGGATGAACACCTCCCCCGTCCCGGTGCAGCTCACCGCGCAGGTCTCGTCATCGGCGAAGGTGCCGGCGCCGAACACCGGCGTGTCGCCCACCCGCCCTGTGCGCTTGGCGGTGATCCCGCCGGTCGAGGTCGCCGCCGCGAGATGGCCGTGCGCATCCCGCGCCACCGCCCCCACCGTGCCGTGCCGGTCGGCGTCCGAGCGCGTGTCCGGCGCGCCCGAGGCCCGGCGCGCCAGCTCCATCTCCAGCGCCGCCCGCCGGTTCGGCGTCTCGAAATAGGAAGCGGTCTCGAATTCCAGCCCCGCCGCCCGGGCAACCGCCAGCGCGCCGTCGCCGATCATCAGCACATGCGGCGTCGTCTCCATCACCGCCCGCGCCGCCAGCACCGGGTTCACCGGCCCGCAGATCCCGGCCACCGCCCCGGCCGCGCGATCGGCCCCGCTCATGATCGCGGCGTCCATCTCCAGCGTGCCGGCATCGGTCAGCACCGCCCCGCGCGCGGCATTGAACAGCGGATCATCCTCCAGCATCACCACCGCCGCCGCCACCGCATCCACCGCCGCGCCGCCCTCGCTCAGCACCTCCCAGCCCGCGCGCAGCGCCCGCCGCAGCCCCTCGTGCCGCGCCTCGGCCATTTCCGGCGTCATGTCCGCCGCCCGCATCGTGCCAGCCCCGCCATGGATCGCGATCGAGATGCTCATTTCGTCTCCTCATTGCCGTAAGCGTCAGTTCTCGCCATACTCGGCGCGCCGGCGCACACTAATCGTCCGGAACGCAGGGAGGAACAGGAATGGCGGCAGAGCTGATCGTGGAAAGCGTCGGGGCGGTGCGGGTGCTGAAGCTCAACCGGCCCGACCGTCTGAACGCGCTGAACGAGGCGGTGCACGACGCGCTCGCCGCCGCCTTCGCCGCCATCGAGGCCGACGACTCGGTCCGCGCCGTGCTGCTGACCGGCGAGGGCAGGGGGTTCTGCGCCGGCGCCGATCTCAACCAGTCCCTCGGCGGCGGCCCGCGCGATCTCGGCGCCTCGATCGACCGGCATTACAACCCGCTGGTCCGCCGCATGCGCGCCCTGCCGAAGCCGATCGTCGCCGCAGTCAATGGCGTGGCCGCCGGCGCCGGCGCCAATCTCGCCCTCGCGGCGGATATCGTGCTCGCCTGCGAGGCGGCGAATTTCACCCAGGCCTTCATCCGCATCGGCCTGATCCCCGATGCCGGCGGCACCCATTTCCTCCCCCGCGCGGTGGGCGATGCCCGCGCCCGCGGCCTTGCCATGCTGGGCGAGACCATCACCGCCCGCCAGGCCGCCGACTGGGGGCTGATCTGGCGCTGCCTGCCCGACGAGGGCTTCCTCGCCGCCGCCCTCGCGGTCGCGGCCGATCTCGCCTCCCGCCCGACCCAGGCGCTCGCCGCGATGAAGGCCGCCTTCAACGCCGCCGGCGCCAACGGGCTCGACGCCCAGCTCGATCTCGAGCGCGACTTGCAGCGCCGCATGGGAAGCACGCCGGATTTCGCCGAGGGTGTCACCGCCTTCCGCGAGAAGCGTCCGGCGAAATTTACCGGCGCGCCGCCAGCGCGAGACTGAGCGCGATCGCGCCGAGCCCCGCGAACAGCGCGCTTGGTGCGGCGCCCGCGTGCAGCAGCACGGTAAGGATCAGGCTCGCCGCGACCATCCCGGCGGCGGAGAGAATATTCGTCCCCGCCACCGCCCGCGCCCGCGCCTCCGCCGGCGCCCAGGCCTGCACCGCGGCGAAGCTCGGCACCGCGATCACCCCGCCGCCGAGGGCGACGACGAACAGCAGCGCCAGCGTCACCCCGAACCGGTCGGCCGCCGCCAGCGCCCCCAGCGCCAGCGCCGCGATGCCGACGGCGACCGTCCCGCCCCATGCCGGCGCCAGCGCGATCCGCCCGCGCAGCTGTGACGCTGCCAGGAAACTCCCCGCGCCGACGCCGAGCGAGAACACCGTCAGCCCCAGCGTCACCGCGCCGGGCCCGCGCAGCAGCGTCGTCCGCGTCAGCACCGGCAGCAGCGTCATGCAGGTGATCCCGGCGAACCAGAACCAGGCGTTGACCAGCGCCGCCCGCCACAGCGGGGCCGCGCCGCGCAGTGTGCGCAGCAGATCCGCCGAGGCCGCGACCGGGCTCGCGGAGAGTTTCAGCCCCGGCCGCGCCGCCCCCGGCCGGGGGATCAGCGCCGCCGCCCCGAAGGCGAGCAGGGCGAACCCCATCACCACGGCGCCGAGCAGCCAGGGTGCGCGCGCGCCGAGCAGCCCGCCCAGCGCCGTCCCCGCCAGGATCGCGAGGAAGGTCGCGAAATCCACCATCGCATTGGCGAGCGGCAGCCGCGCCGTCTCCAGCAGGTCGGGCAGCAGCCCGTATTTCACCGGCCCAAACAGCGCCGCCAGCACCCCGAAGGCGAGCAGGGCCGCGAACAGCACCGGCACCGAGCCGGCGAGAAACCCCGCCACCGCGAGCCCCGCCGCCCCGATCTCGATCCCCTTCACCAATGTCGCGACCCGTGCCTTGTCGAACCGGTCCGCCATCTCGCCGGCAATCCCCGAGCAGAGCAGGAACGGCAGGATGAACACCCCGCCCGCCAGCGCCACCAGCGCAGGGCTGCCCTTCGCGCGGTACAGGATCAGCACCACCAGCGCGGTCTTGAGGAAATTGTCGTTGAAGGCGGCGAAGGCCTGGCACCAGAACAGCGGCGCGAAGCGCCGGTCCAGCAGCAGCGCGCCGGGCTTCGCGCCCGAGGGCGCGTCTAGTTTCGCGTTCAGGCTTCGTCCGGCGTCTTGAGGTCGAGGCTGAGCGCGTGCAGCCCGGTCTCGAACTCCGCCTTCAGCGCCTCGTTCACCGCCCGCTGCCGCGCCACCCGGTTCATCCCCCGGAACGCGCCGGCCACCATCCGCAGCCGGTAATGCGTCTCGCCCGCCTCCGGCGCGTGTCCCGGCCCGGTCATCCGGCCGATATGGCTGGCGTGTTTCGCGCTGTCGTCCTTCAGGTCGAGCAGGTCGGGGGCGAAGCGTTCGCCGAGGATCGTGCGGATTCTGTCGGATCGTGATGTCATGGGTGGATTGTGCGCTGCCGTCGCCCGGTTGCCAAGACGCCGACAAAGGGCAAATTAGCGGACATGACGAGACTATGCCCATGACCCGGACCACCCGCCGCGTGCGCGCCTTCGCGCCCGACCCGGATGCCCCGGGCCGCGCCTGCGACATGCCCGATTGCGACAAGCCGGGCGAATACCGCGCCCCCCGCTCGCGCGACAATCTGCGCGACTGGCACTGGTTCTGCCTTGAACATGTCCGCGCCTACAATGCCGGCTGGGACTACTACAAGGGCATGAGCCCCGGCGAGATCGAGGCGCATCTGCGCGCCGACACCGCCTGGCAGCGGCCGACCTGGCCGCTCGGCCGCGCCGGCGCCGTGGGCGAGGCGGTGGAGGCCGAACTCGCCGCCTTTTCCGGCATCGGCCGCGCCCGCCGCCCCGAGCCCGAGCGCGCCCCGCCCGAACTGCGCGAGGCGCTGGATGTGCTCGGCCTCGCCTGGCCGGTTACCCGCGAGGCGGTGCGCACCCGCTACAAGGAGCTTGCCAAGCGCCACCACCCCGACGCCAATGGCGGCGACCGCAGCGCCGAAGAACGCCTGAAGACGATCAACCTCGCCTACGCGACGCTGCGTGCCCGCCTGCCGGCCGAGGGGCAGCCCCGCGCCGCGGCCGGCGCCTGATCACTTGCGCGCCGCGCCATGGCGAGTAGTCTGACCCCGAGCTGTGAGGATGAACGACCGATGAACAATATCGCTGCACTCGCCGAGACCCGCGGCACGCCGACCTCGGCAATCAACCTGCCGGACCGCACCGTCTCGGCGCGCGAAGTCTTCGGCGTCGATTGCGGCTTCGACATCCCGGCCTTCTCCGAGCGCACCGAACACGTCCCCGAGACCGACGAGAGCTACCGCTTCGACCCCGAGACCACCATCGCCATTCTCGCCGGCTTTGCGCTCAACCGCCGGGTGATGATCCAGGGCTATCACGGCACCGGCAAGTCGACGCATATTGAGCAGGTCGCCGCCCGCCTCAACTGGCCCTGCATCCGCGTCAATCTCGACAGCCACATCTCCCGCATCGACCTCGTCGGCAAGGACGCGATCGTGCTGAAGGACGGCAAGCAGGTTACCGAATTCCGCGAAGGCCTGCTGCCCTGGGCGCTGCAACACCCCTGCGCGCTGGTGTTCGACGAATACGACGCCGGCCGGCCGGACGTGATGTTCGTGATCCAGCGCGTGCTGGAGGTCGAGGGCAAGCTCACCCTGCTCGACCAGAACCGCGTGATCCGCCCGCATCCGTCCTTCCGCCTCTTCGCCACCGCCAACACGGTCGGCCTCGGCGACACCACCGGCCTCTATCACGGCACCCAGCAGATCAACCAGGGCCAGATGGACCGCTGGAACATCGTCGCCACGCTGAACTACCTGCCGCATGGCCAGGAAGTCTCCATCGTCATGGCCAAGCTCGGCATCACCGAGGCGGACGCGGCGGAGAAGAAGCGGATCGAGAGCATGGTCGCCCTCGCGGATCTCACCCGTGCGGGCTTCATCAACGGCGACATCTCGACCGTGATGTCCCCGCGCACCGTCATCACCTGGGCCGAGAACGCGCGCATCTTCAACGATGTCGGCTTCGCCTTCCGCCTTACCTTCCTCAACAAGTGCGACGAGGCCGAGCGCGCCACCGTCGCCGAATATTACCAGCGCTGCTTCAACACGGAGGTTGAAACCGGCGTGCATCCCCGCCGCGGCGCCTGATGCCGGCCGAACCCTCCCGCAGCGAGGAATTCAAGCGCGCGACCGCCGGCGCCATGCGCGCCATCGCGGGGTCGGACGAGGTGCAGGTCGCCTATCAGCCGGGGGCGGCGGGCCTCGCCGGCAAGCGCGCCCGCCTGCCGGCGCCGACCCGTGCCCTGCCGCCGGCCGAGATCGCCCGGCTGCGCGGCATCGCCGATGCGATGGCGCTGCGCCTGCGCCATCACAACGACGCCATCCACGCCGCCCGCGCCCCCGTCGCCCGCGACGCCCGCGATGCCTATGACGCGCTGGAACAGGCCCGCGTCGAGATCGTCGGCGCCGCCCACATGCAGGGCGTCGCCGCCAATCTCCAGCGCAAGCTGAACGAGGATTGCGAGGCCGAGGGGCTCGACCGGATGAGCCGCGCCGAGCAGCTCTCCACCGCCCAGGCGCTCGGCCTGCTGGCCCGCCAGCGCATGGACCCGGCCTCGATCCCCGAATCGGCCCGCCATATTCTCGATCTCTGGCGTGACACCCTGACCGGCGATGCCGACCGCGCGCTGGACGAACTCGCCGCCGAACGCGCGGACCAGGACGCCTTCGCCCGCGCCGCCCGCCGCCTGCTCGCGGTGATGGACCTCGCCGAGGCGGAGTCCGAGGCCGAGGAGGGCGAGGACAGCGAGGAACAGGGCGAGCAGGGCGAGCAGTCCCTCGCGCAGGACAATTCCGGCGAGGGCGAGCCGCAGACCCGCGAGGACGATCAGGATCAGCTCGCCGAGGCGCCGGACCAGCTCGAATCCGAAGCCTCCGACGCCGAGGCCGACGAGGAGACGGACGACGATTCCGCCGCCGCGCCGGACGAGGCGCCCGCCGGCCCGCAGCAGCGCCGCAAGCCGGTCGAGGACGAGAGCGGCGCGGCCTACCACGCCTATACCCGCGCCTTCGACGAGGAGGTCAGCGCCGCCCAGCTTTGCGATCCCGAGGAACTTTCCCGCCTGCGCCAGCAGCTCGACCAGCAGCTCCAGCATCTGCACGGCGTGGTCTCGAAGCTCGCCAACCGCCTGCAACGCCGCCTGCTCGCCCAGCAGCAGCGCGCCTGGGATTTCGACCTCGAGGAAGGCCTGCTCGATGTCGGCCGCCTCGCCCGCGTCGTTGCCGACCCGCTGCTGCCGCTCTCCTTCAAGCGCGAGCGCGAGATGGAATTCCGCGACACGGTGGTGACCCTGCTGATCGACAATTCCGGCTCGATGCGCGGCCGGCCGATCTCGGTTGCCGCCATGTGCGGCGACATTCTCGCCCGCACGCTGGAGCGCTGCGCGGTGAAGGTCGAAATCCTCGGCTTCACCACCCGCGCCTGGAAGGGCGGGCAGAGCCGCGAGAAATGGGTGGCGGACGGCAAGCCACGCAATCCCGGCCGGCTGAACGATCTCCGCCACATCATCTACAAGGCGGCGGACGAGCCCTGGCGCCGCGCCCGCCGCAATCTCGGCCTGATGCTGCGCGAGGGGCTGCTCAAGGAAAACATCGACGGCGAGGCCCTGGCCTGGGCCTATCGTCGCCTCTGCGCCCGGCCCGAGCACCGCCGCATCCTGATGGTGATCTCCGATGGCGCGCCGGTCGATGATTCCACCCTCTCGGTCAACCAGGGCAGCTACCTCGAACGCCATCTGCGCGACGTGATCCGCGACATCGAAAGCCGCGACTTCGTCGAACTCGTCGCCATCGGCATCGGCCACGACGTCACGCGCTACTACCGCCGCGCCGTCACCCTGGTCGATGCCGAGGAACTCGGCGGCACGATGATGAAGAAACTCGCCGAACTGTTCGACCAGGACGCCGCCGAAAGCTGGGCCCGCACCGCCGCCCTCCGCGCCCCGCTGGTCGCCTGAGGCGCGGCGCGGCCGCTCAATCCGCCCGAGCGGCGTGGCCGCTCAATCGGCCGACGTCAGCCGGAACTCGATCCGCCGGTTCTGCGCGAGGTCCTTCGGCGTATCGCCCGTGGCGATCGGGTGGTTCGCGCCGAACCCGGCTGCCACCACCCGGTTCTTCGACACCCCGTCCGCGATCAGCAGGTGCAGCACGGAAAGCGCGCGCGCCGCCGAGAGATCGAAATTGTCCTTGTACGGCCCGCCGGTGATCGCCTCCTTGTCGGCGTAGCCGGTAACGCTCAGCACCCAGTTGATCTTGGCGGGGATCTTCGGCGCGATCGTCTCGATCGCCTGCGCCACCTTCGCGATCTCCGCCTTGCCCGTGGCCGAAAGCTGCGCCGAGTCGGAGGGGAACAGCACCGCGCTCTCGAACACGAAGCGGTCGCCCACCACCTTGATGTCCTTCTGCCCCGCCAGCGCCTGGCGCAGCACGCCGAAGAACTCGCTGCGATACTGTTCGAGCGACTGCACCTTGCGCGCCAGCGCCTCGTTCAGCTGCTTGCCGAGATCGGCGATCTGCACATGCTCGGCCTGGTCCTTCTTCTGCGCCGCATCGAGTGCGGCGGCGATGGTCGCGAGTTGCAGCCGCAGCGCCGCGATCTGCTGGTTGAGCAGGCTGACGGTCGCGATCTCCTGCGCGTTCAGCTCCACCTGTCCGGCGAGCTTGCCGCCCGTCGCGGCGACGGCGGCGCCAAGGGTCGCGGTCTTCGCGCTCAGCGCCGCATTCGCCGCCATCAGCGCCGCTTCCCGCGTCTTCGTCGCCTTCATCAGCGCGGCCATGCTGGACAGTTCGTCCTGCAGTGAGGCGGTCTTCGCCTTCTGCAAGGCCAGCACCTGCGAAAGCTGGGCGATCTCGCTGCGCAGCGCGCCGATCGTCTTGTTCCGGCTCGACAGCGCCACCGAGAGAAACGCCTCCGCCAGCACAAACACGAGCAGCACGAAAATCGTCACCATCAGCAGGGTCGACAGCGCGTCGACATAGCCCGGCCAGATCTCCAGCCCGTTATTGCGGCCGCGAATGGTGCGCGCCATGGCTTAGCCCTTCGCCTCGTCGAACCGCGCCGCCACGGTTCTGGTCAGGATCTTGAGATCGTGGCGCAGATCGGCCAGGCCCTGCACGCGGCCCTGTTCCGCCTCGGCGATCAGCCGCGCCATCAGCAGCTCGATATTGCGCAGATGCGCCCGCGCGACCTCGCCACCATTGCGCTCCTCGCCCCGCTCGACGAGGCGCGAGAGTGCCGCAACCCCTTCGCCCACCCGCAGCATCACCCGCTGCGAGGCCTGGATCGATTCCGCCAGCACCGCCATCCGCTCGCTCAGCGCCAGTATGGTCTGCGCCGTCTCGCCGCTTCTCTCCTCGCTGCGCATCAGCAGACGCTGCAGCGCCTCGACATTCTCGGCGCTCTGCTCCAGCACCGCCTGCACATAGGCCGGCAACCCGCCCTCTGCCTCGGCGGCCATCGCGCCGCTCGAAACCCGGGTCAGCCCGGCGAGCCACTCCTCCAATTCGTTAAAGAAGCGCGTCATCGCCTGGCCCGCGGTCAGGTCGAGGAAGCCGAGGATCAACGCCCCCGACAATCCGAACATCGAGGAGGAAAACGCCGTGCCCATTCCCGCCAGCGGCCCGGCCAGCCCGGCCTTGAGCTGGGCGAACATGCCGTTCACATCCCCGCCCGCCAGGTTCATCGCCGCGATCACCGCGGCAACCGCGTGCACCGTCTTCAGCAGGCCCCAGAACGTCCCGAGCAGGCCGAGAAAGATCATCACGCCGGTGACGTAACGCGAGGTCTCGCGGCTTTCGTCGAGCCGGCTGGCGATGCCATCGAGCATGGTGCGCATGCTCGCGACCGAGAGCGTCACCCGCCGCCCGTCATCCTGCCGGTCGCCGAACATCCGCGCCATCGGCAGCAGCAGCCGCGGCTTCGGCCCCTGCTCGATCGAGGCGCGCGAGCGCTGGAACCGCTCCACCCAGTCCACTTCCGGGCTCAGCCGCATCACCTGCCGCAGATTCCAGAAAACCCCGAACACCTCGACCAGCGCGATCACCGAATTGACCACCGGATTGGCAAGGAAGAAGGATTTCAGCACCGGTGCGAGAAATGCGGCCAGGCCATAGACCACCACCAGAAACACCAGCATGCGGATCAGGTAGCTGTTCGGGCGGGTCATGATCGCTCCTGTTCAGGGAAGGGTGCTCAGCGTCACGCGATCATCCGGCGTGCCCGGCACATCGCCGAGCGCCTGGACGATGATCCGCTGCGCCGGAATGCCGGACGCCACCAGCAGGTCGCGCACCGCGAGCCCCCGCCGCAGCGCCAGCCGCCGCCCGACCGAGGGGTCATCCGCGCGGCCCGGCGCGGTTGCCCGCACCAGAAACCGCATCCCGCGCGGCCGGGGTGCTGCGAGAAACCGCTTTACCGACGCGACTGACGCCGGGTCCGGCGCGGCGGCATCGCCCGGAAACACGATCGCGAACGGCACGGGGGCGACGGGCTTTGCCGGCAGCGACGATTTGGGTGGCGACGGTTTGGCTGGCGACGGATGGGGCAGGGAAGGGGGCGCCATCGCCCCCGCGGGCGGCGGTAGCGGTGGCGGCAGCGGCAGCTTCAGCCGCGCCGCCGCCGGATGCGACGCCGCGGGATGTCTGCGCGCGTGATGCTCCACCGTGCGATGCGTCACCGCGCGATGCTTCACCATGCGATGCGTCACTGTGCGATCCGGCGTTGCGTGAGGCGCCGGCGCCGGGCCGCCAAGCTGCCGCAGCGCCTGCGGGTTGACGACAACCTGCGCCCGCACCGGAACCATGAGGCTCACCGCGGCCGCCGCGCACGCCGCAAGGAGAAAACCCTGTCGCATTCCGCGCGACACTAGCGCATGTCTCCCATGCCGCTCAATGCCGGCCCGGTCCCTGACCCGGCTCAGGCCTTCGCGCTCTCCAGCGCCGAGCCGACCAGCTCGCGCAGCCGCGGATGGATATGCGGATTGCCGGCGACGATGTCGCCGCTCAGCGCGTCGCTGCCATCCGGTGCGGTGGCATAGCCGCCCGCCTCGCGCACCATGAGCGCGCCGGCGGCGATATCCCATAAATGGGTGCCGAATTCCCAATAGCCCTCATACCGCCCGGCCGCCGTCCAGGCGAGGTCGAGCGAGGCCGCGCCCACCCGCCGCACGCCCGCCGTCTCCGGCATCAGCGCGCCGAGCACGCGGGCGAAGGCGAGGCGGTTGCGCGGCGCCGTGCGGGCGAAGGGGATACCCGTCGCGAACAGCGCGGCCGACCAGTCCCGCCGCGACGAGACGCGCAGCCGGCGGTCGTTCAGATAGGTGCCGACGCCCTTTTCGGCCCAGAACAGCTCGTCGAGCGCCGGCGCCATCACCAGGCCGGCGACGATCTCGCTGCCGCCATCCGGCAGCCGCTTCTCCAGCGCGATCGAGATCGCCCAGTTCGGAATCGCGTGCAGGAAATTGGTCGTCCCGTCGAGCGGATCGACGATCCACCGCCAGGCCCAGTTCTCCGAGCCATGCGCCCCGCTTTCCTCCATCAGGAAAGCGTAGCCGGGTCGCGCGCGCTCCAGTTCCTCGCGGATGGTCTGCTCGGCGCGCATGTCCGCCTGGCTGACGAAGTCGGACGGCCCCTTCACCGAGACCTGCAGATGCTCGACCTCGTTGAAATCGCGGACCAGCCGACGCGCGGCCTTCTGGGCCGCGGCGACCATGATGGTCATGTGCGCGGAATGGCGGGGTGTCATGGCTTGCTACTCCGGAAAACGGTCGGGCGCGGCGGTGGCGCCGCGCGCGGCCTCAGCCCTTGGCCCGCTCGACGTAGGTCGAATCCTCGGTGCGGACGACGATACGCTCGCCCGCCTCGATGAAGGGCGGCACCATCACCTTCACGCCGTTGGACAGCTTCGCCGGCTTGTAGGAGGAGGAGGCGGTCTGCCCCTTCACCACCGGATCGGCCTCGACGATCTCCAGCGTCACCGTCGCCGGCAGGTGGATGCCGACCGGGTCGCCCTCCACGAGGTCGATGATCACCGACATGTTGTCCTGCAGGAACGGCGCCTGGTCGCCGAGCAATTCGGCCGGCACCAGAAACTGCTCGAACGTCTCGCCATCCATCAGCACGAGATTGTCGCCGTCGGTGTAGGAATAGGTATAGTCGCGGTTGTCCGTCATCAGCCGCTCGACCGTGTCGGCGGTGCGCCAGCGCTCGTTGGTCTTGTTCCCGGTCTTGAGGTCGCGCATCTCCACCTGGATGAACGCGCCGCCCTTGCCCGGGGTGATGATCTGCTGCTTGAGCACCGTCCAGCGGCGACCATCATGCTCGATCACCTGGCCGGCGCGGATCAGATTCGCCTGCTGCTTCATGAAATGACACCCGATCTTGGATAAGGATGGGGCGGCTTAGCCCGCCGCGCCGCTTTGGGCAAGTTTTCGCTCCGCCGCCGCCAGCGCCGCGCGGATGATCCCGAGCCCCTCGCGGTGCCAGCGCTGGACCGATTTGTGATCCGCCCGCAGCACGCCGCCGAGCCGGCGCCAGGGAAACAGGTGCCGCCCGGTCAGCGGATGGGTCAGTGCCCGCGCGCCGAGAATCCGCCGCAGCACGAACCGCTCCTCCGGGATCGCGGCGAGCCAGCCGAGCGCCTCGTCCATCCGGTCGATCTCGGCACCCGAGGGGTGCGGCGGGCGAATGCGCGAGGCCTCCCAGCCATAGGCATCGAGCGCGCTGCGCACCACGTCGTAGCGGGTGATCCTGAGATGCGGCGAATAGCCCCGCTCGGGCAGCGCCAGCAGGCACGAGCCCGCCGCCTCCAGCCGTGACGCGATCGCGCCGATCGGATCCGCCGCCCCGCTGACCGCCGGGCAGGGCGCAATTGCCACCATCCCGCTCGTCCCGGCCCGCAGGCCCGAGCCCAGCACCTCGCCCGCCCGTTGCGCCCGCATTGTGCTCATCGCCTTTCCTCCCGTCCGGGGGCGGCAAGGGGGACGAACGGCGTGCCCTCCAGGATCGTCCCGCGTATCAGCAACCCCCAGGAGCGCGGATGCCCGGCCGGCAGCGGCGGGCGGTTCGGCTCGTCTTCCGGCGGCGGTTTCGGCCGCGCCGCCTGGCTCGGCCCGCCGGCGGCGCAGAGCCGCCGCCCGCGCTCGATGATCGTGTTGCGCGACAGGCCGAGCACGGCGGCAATCGTCCCCCAGGTCGCCCCGTCCGCCCGCATGCGGCGGATCGTGGCATCGGCGGCGTCGGTCCAGATGCGGCGTTCAGGCATCGCTCATCTCCGTGGTGGATGAGCAGATTGTTAGTTCATTCGGTTAGTGATGTCAATAAAACTAACAAATTGAATCGCGCGGCCGCATCCGGGCCTGTCGGCGGATCGCCAGCATCGCCAAGCCGAATGATCAGTCAATCATCTGAAAGAATTGAAGTTATTCGCCGGCTCGCGCCGACACTTCGCCCGAGTCAGACAGGAAAAAAAATCGCGCCCGCAGCAGCACATCGCCCTCGACCGCCGCTCGTACCGCTGCTTCGCCGTTAGTATCGCCGACAATCACCACGTCGCCCGCCCCGTCCGCCGTCCCCCGCGCACGCTCGAGAAACAGCCGCGTCAGCGCGGCAGCCACCGCGCCGCGCGGCACGCAGCACGAACACCCGATCCCATGTCCGAATCGCCGCACCGCCTCCGCCGCAAACCCACCCACGACCCGCGCGCCGGCAGGCGGCGCGAACCCCTCCTGCACCAGCACCGCATCTCCCGGCGCCACCGCCCCGCCAAACCTGATCGCGATCCGCATTCCTGCTCCGTTTTCGCTCCGGCCGCCGCCTTGCGGCACGGTCCGATCCTGCATGATCGGGTAAAGATGCTCTAACCTTCTGCGCCCTCGCCGGCAGCCGCGCCGGTCGAATCGGCGATTGTGCGACCGCCGCGCCGCCCCGGCGCCGCCGTCACCACCAGCCCGGCGATCACCAGCGCCGCCCCCGCCCAGCCCACTGCCGGCAGCCGCTCGCCGACGACAACGACCGCCAGCACCGCCGCCACCACCGGCTCGACCAGCGTGATCGTCGTCGCGACACTCACCGGGATCCGCGCCAGCCCGATGCCGAAGCAGAGATAGCCGAGAAACATCGGCACCGCCGCCATGTAAACGCCCACCGCCGCATTGCCCCATGAATCGAGAAACGCGCCGCCGGTCGCCAGCAGCACCGGCATCAGCAGCGCGCCGCCGATCCCGAACGTCGCCCCCATCGCCACCACCGAGCGGATGCCGCGCAGCATCATCCGCCGCGCGGTCCAGGCATAGAGCGCGTAGGTCAGTCCGCCGACGAGGCCGAGCCCGATCCCGAGGCTGCTCCCTTCGCCCGACGCCGCCCCCGGTTCCGACAGGGCGAGCAGCGCCATGCCGGCAATCCCCGGCAGCGCCCCGGCGGCCCAGCGCGCGGAGAGCCGCGTGCCCGCGTGTGCGCGCTCGATCAGCGCCGAGAAGATCGGCGCCGAGCCGAGGGTCACCACCGTCCCCACCGCCACACCGGACAGCCGCATCGAGCTGTAGAAGGCGAGGGGATACAGCGCCACCGCGACACCCCCGGCCACGAGCAGTCCTCCGTGCCGCGCCAGCGCCGGCAGGTCGCGCAGGATGCGGGGAGCGGCGAGCAGCGCCTGCAACAGCCCGCCGATCCCCATCGCCGCGGCACCGATCGCCAGCGGCCCGACCGCGGGCGCGAAGGTCGCGGCCGTGCCGGTGGTGCCCCAGACCAGCGAGGCGAACAGCACCGCCGCCACCCCGACCGCAAAGCCGCCGTCTTGCCCAGGGGCACTGTCATTGCCGCGCACAAGCGCGCTGTGATCGCCGTGTCCGCGCGCGCCGCCGTCCCCGGCCACCGTCATCCCGCCCTCCATCCTTGCCCCGACCGCGAGGTCGTCCAATGAGGGCTATTTCCGGCCTCCGCACCGAAACCGCAATCGGGCGGACTTCATGTCGGGAATGTCGCGGCCTTCAGCAGCAGCGAGGCAGCGAGCAGCAGCATCGTGACGCCAACCACCCGGTCCAGCACCCACCATGCGGCGGGCCGGCCGAACACCGGGCGGAGCATACGCGCGCCGAAGCCGAGAGCGGCGAACCACGAGAGGCTGGCGCTCATCGCCCCGGCTGCGAAAACCGGCCGCAGCGCCACCGGCTGCGTCGCCCCGATCGCGCCGAGCAGCAGCACTGTGTCGAGATAGACATGCGGGTTGAGAAAGGTGAACCCCGCCGTCGCCAGCAGCGCCCGGCGCAGCGTCACCCGCTCGCCCGCGCCGAGATCCACCGCCGCCAGCGCCTGCCGCCGCAGCGCCGCGATGCCGTTCCAGCCGAGAAACGCCGCCCCGCCCAGCGTCAGCACCAGGGTGAAGCGCGGCGCGGCGCCGATGAACGCGCCGACCCCGCCCACCCCGGCGGCGATCAGCACCGCATCCGCGAGGGCGCAGAACGCCACCACCGCGCCCACATGCTCGCGCCGCAACCCCTGCCGCAGCACGAACAGGTTCTGCGCCCCGATCGCGATGATCAGCGCCGCCGAAGCCGCATAGCCGGCGAGAAAGGAAGCTGCATATCCGCTCATGCGTCAGCCTATGGCCGCGCCGATCAAATCAGGAAAGCTTGTTTTTCTAATGTGAACGAAGTAGCGCTTCATTCGTGCTGGATTATCCCGCCCTTGCCGCCCTGCGCGCGGTGCTCCGCGAGGGCAGTTTCGAGCGCGCCGCCGCCGTGCTCGGCGTCACCCCGTCCGCGATCTCCCAGCGTGTCCGCGGTCTTGAGGAGCGGATCGGCGCGATCCTGATCATCCGCGGCCAGCCCTGCACGCCGACCGCGCTGGGCAGCCGCCTCTGCGCGCACGCCGATCGCGTCCATCTGCTCGAAGCCGATCTCGCGCCGCTCCTGCCCGAGGCGGACGCCGGCCATGCGCCCACCCTGCGCATCGCGGTCAATGCCGACAGTCTCGCCACCTGGTTCCCCGACGCCGTCGCCGGTTTCAGCCGCGACAGCCGGACCCTGCTCGACCTCGTGCTGGACGACGAAGCCCACACCGCCGCCCGCCTGCGCGCCGGCGAGGTGCTCGCCGCCGTCACCGCCGATCCCGAACCCGCCCAGGGCTGCCGCACCATTCCGCTCGGCGCGATGCGCTATGCCGCCTGCGCCAGCCCCGCCTTCCTCGCCCGCTACTTTCCCGGCGGCATCACCGCCGCCACCCTGGCATCCGCCCCGCATCTGCGGTTCGACCGGCGGGACACGCTGCAAGCGCGCTGGGCCATGGCGGCGCATGGCGCCAGCCTCGCCGGCCCGACCCATTTCGTGCCCTCGCCGCATGCGTTTCTCGATCTCGCGCTGGCCGGCCTCGGCTGGGGCCTGCACCCGCTCGCGCTGGCCGCAGCGCATCTCGCCGCCGGCCGTCTCGTCGAACTGCCCCCGGCTCAGCGGCTCGACGTCGCACTCTACTGGACGGTGGCCCGCCTTCACGCCGCCCCGCTGCGCCGCCTGACCCGCGATGTCGCCGCCGCCGCCCGCCGCCATCTCGCCTGATCCCGAGCGCCGCCGTGCGTAATGGCTGTCGATTGCCAATACCAAAAAGTTACTTTAACTGCCGCGCGCATGACCGGAACGTCATCCTGCGTGCCCGCCGAATGGCTCGACCGCCATCCTCTCCGATCTGGACGACCTCCGGTGCCGCGACCGGCAGCCTCCCCGGCCTGATCCACGACCAGTCGATCGGCGATCCCAATATCGGCTGGACCAGCCAGGCCCTCGGCCATCTCGCTGCGGAAGACTGGCTGCACCTGCGCCTGCCCTGGTGGAACCCCGATAACGGCATCGGCCTGCCGCTCGCCGGCGAAATGCAGCCGGAGGCCTTCTTTCTGCCCTTCATGCTGCTCCTTGCCCTGCCGGCGGGCGTCGTCTGGCTGCAAACCCTGATGCAGGCCATGGTCGGCCTCGCGACCTACGCCCTGTTCCGCCGGCTGTCCCTCGGCCGCTTCGCCGCCCTCGCCGGCGCGCTGCTCTTCGCCTTCAACTCCGTCTTCGCCGATCCGCCACATGTCGGCGAACTCTGCGTGATGCCCTTCCTGCCCATCCTCCTGCACGGCATCGAGGATGCGCGCGACGAGGCTCACCCCCACCGCGCCGTCATCCTCGTCGCGCTCGGCATTGCCTTCTCGATCCTGGCCGGCTTCCCCGAGGCTGCCTATGTCAACGGCCTGTTCGCCCTCGCCTGGGCCGCCTTCCGCCTCGTCCGCGCCCCGCGCCGGGTGTGCTTTGCCCTGCGCATCGCCGCCGGCGGATTCTGCGGCCTCGCCATCGCGGCGCCGCAACTCGTTGCCTTCGCCGATGCCCTGCTCGCCAGCGGCCAAATCGGCGGCCATAATTACGGCCTGCAAGTCATCCCCGTGCGGGGCATCGCCGGCATCCTCGTGCCCTATGTCTTCGGCCCGCTGAACGACTTGCTCGGACGTGGTGCCTTGTTCTTCATTGCCGAAAATACCGGTCGCTACTTCGGCCTGCTGCCCATCCTCGCCGCCCTGTTCGGGCTGATCGCGGCGCGCGATCGCGGCCTTGCCTGGTTCCTCGGCGTCTGGACGCTGCTCTGTCTCGGCCGCCTGTTCGGCTTCCCCTCGACCATCGCCGCCAGCCTCCTCATCCCCGGCCTGATCAAGGTCATGTTCTGGCGCTACGCCACCCCCATCTGGCTGTTGCCGATCGCGACCCTCGCCGCAAGCGGGCTTGACGCGGCCCGCTTTGCGTCGCTGCCGCGCGCCCTGCCGCTGCTGGTGGTCTTCATCCTTCTGGTGCTCTCCGGCGTGCTGGCGGCGCCGTCCCTGCTGCCATGGCACCTCGCCGGCGCCGTCGCCACGATCCAGCTTGCCTGGTATCGCGCCGCCCTCGCCGCCGGCGCCGCCGGCCTGCTGCTCGCCGCCCTCGCGCTCTACGCCCTGCGCGGCGAGGCACGGCGCCTCGCCTTCGCCGCCCTTCTCGCCACCAACGCCATCGCCCTGTTCCTTGTCCCCCGGCTCGGCAATCACCGCGCCGGCACGCTCGATACCGCGGCGATATCCTATCTCCGCACCCATCTCACCCCCGCCCGCGCCTATTCGATCGGCCCAATCCTGGCCAATTACTCCGCCTATTTCGGCTATCCCGACATCACCTACGAATATTTGCCGGACGATCTCTCCTTCGCCCGCTACATCCACGACCATCTCGTCCCGGAGTTCGCCGACCTGCCGCCGGGACTCTTCCAGTCGCCCTACTTTGCCCTCACGCCTGATATCGCGCGTGCTGAATTCCTGCGCCGCGAGCCGGCCTATGCCGCGCTTGCCATCCGCTACCTGATTGCCCCCGCATCCTTCATACCCGCGCCCACCGTCGCCTTCCCGCCGATCAGCGCCAATGCCATGGCCATTCCCCTCGCGCCCGGCCATGCGGTCACCTTCCGCGGCACCGCGTCCGCTGCGCTCGCCAAGCTCCCCGCGTTTACCCGGATCGGCATCCTCCACGGCACCTACGGCAACGCTGCCAACGGCACAGGGATCATCACGATCTGCCCCGGCGCGCCTGGCGCACCCGGCGCCGCCTGCGCGTCCGGCCGCGCGCCGATGCGCGGCTCGCCGGACAACGGGCCCTTCACGGTCAAGCTGAACCATCCGGTCCATCTGCATCAGGGCGAGGCCTTCACCATCACCTTCGCCCATCGCGGCGGGACCAGTCCCGATGCCGTCTGGGCCTACATCACCAGCAGTCCCACCGCCGTCGCGATCACCCTGCCCGACGGCAAGCCGGTCCCCTTCCACACCCCGCGCCTCGTGTTCAGCGCTCCCCCGCCGCCATACCTGGTCCGCGCCTGGTCGGACAATCAGCTCAGCATCTGGCGCCTGACCAACGCCGCGCCGTTCTACACGACCGACCCGGCCTGTTCCCTCGCATCGCCCGGCACCGATCACGTGATTGCCACCTGTGCGGCGCCCGCGCGCCTGACCCGCCGCGAACTCTACGCCGCCGGCTGGCGCGCGACCGACAATGCGACACCGGTTCCGCTCACCCGCACCGGCGAGGTCTTCCAGTCCGTCCCCCTGCACAAGGGGATCAACCGTCTGCGCTTCACCTTCGCGCCGCGCTACAGCCGCTATGCCTGGATCGCCGCGTCTCTCGGCCTCCTCGCGCTCCTGGCCGAGGCGGCGCGCGGCCTCGGCGCAGCAGCGCGGCGCAGGGCAGGGCGCTGAGCCAACCCGCCCTCCCGCCACCTGCCGCCATCTCGCCTGATCCCGCCCGGCGCAACGTGCCCCCGCCGCCGCTCCGGATTGGAATTGTCGAGGCGTTACTATATCTGGTCCCATCATGACCGACATTTCACTTCTCGAAGCCCTCCGCCACCGCGTCCTCCTCTGCGACGGCGGCATGGGCTCGCGCGTCCAGGCCCTCACCCTCGACACCGAGCGCGATTACTGGGGCAAGGAAAACTGCACCGAGGTGCTGAACCTCTCCCGCCCCGACCTCGTGCGCGAAATCCATCGCGGCTACTACGAAGCCGGGGCCGACATGGTGGAGACCAACAGCTTCGGCGGCTCGCCCATCACCCTCGCCGAATTCGAGCTGGGCGACCGCGCCCGCGAGATCAACCGCATCGCCGCCGAACTCGCCCGCGAGGCCGCCGAAACCTTCGCCGACGGGCGCGACCGCTACGTGATCGGCAGCGTCGGCCCCGGCACCAAGCTGCCCACCCTCGGCAACATCGAATACGACCCGCTGGAAGCCGGCCTGGCCGAGCAGTGCCGCGGCCTGATCGAGGGCGGGGTGGACGCCATCCTGATCGAAACCTGCCAGGACACGCTGCAGATCAAGGCCGCCGTCAACGGCGCGAAGATCGCCCGTGCCGAGCTTGGGCGCGATACGCCGATCTTCGTGCAGGTCACCGTCGAGACCACCGGCACCCTGCTCGTCGGGCCGGACATCGCCGCCGCCGCCACCGTGATCCAGGCGCTCGACGTGCCGTTGATCGGCCTGAACTGCGCCACCGGCCCGCAGGAAATGGCCGAGCATGTCCGCTTCCTGTCGCAGAACTGGCCCGGCCTCATCTCGGTCCAGCCCAATGCCGGCCTGCCCGAACTGGTCGATGGCAAGACCCATTACCCGCTCTCGCCGGCCGAACTCGCCTCCTGGCTCGAACGCTTCATCCACGAGGACGGCATCAACCTCATCGGCGGCTGCTGCGGCACCTCCACCCCGCATATCGCCGCCCTCGACGCCATGCTCCGCCGCAATGGCGAGGTTCGCCCGGCACCCGTCCCGCGCAAGCCGGTCTGGATCCCCTCGGTCGCCAGCCTCTACGGCTCGACCCCGCTGCGCCAGGAAAACGCCTATTTCTCGATCGGCGAGCGCTGCAACGCCAACGGCTCCAAGAAATGGCGCGAGCTGCAGGAAAAGCACGACTGGGACGGCTGCGTCTCCATGGGCCGCGAACAGGTCGCCGAGGCCTCCAACGCGCTCGACATCTGCACCGCCTTCGTCGGCCGCGACGAACTCGGCGAAATGTCCGAAATCATCACCCGCTTCACCTCGTCGGTGAACGCGCCGCTGGTGATCGACTCCACCGAAACCCCCGTCATCGAAGCCGCCCTCAAGCTCCACGGCGGCAAGCCCATCATCAACTCGATCAATTTCGAGGATGGCGAACACATCGCCGAAGAGCGCATGGTGCTCGCCCGCAAGTTCGGCGCCGCCGTGATCGCCCTCACGATCGACGAGGTCGGCATGGCCAAGGAGCCGGCGCAGAAGCTCGAAATCGCCACCCGCCTGGTCGATTTCGCCTGCCGTAAGCACGGCCTCCCGCAATCCGACCTGCTGATCGACCCGCTCACCTTCACCGTCGCCACCGGCAACGAGGACGACCGCAAGCTCGGCCTCTGGACCCTCGAAGGCATCAAGCTGATCCGCGATGCCTTCCCCGACATCCAGATCATCCTCGGCCTGTCCAACATCTCCTTCGGCCTCAACCCCGCCGCCCGCGCGGTGCTGAACTCCGTCTTCCTCGACCACGCGGTGAAGGCCGGCATGACCGGCGCCATCGTCCATGTCTCCAAAATCCGTCCCCTGCACCTCATCCCGCCCGAGGAAGTGCAGGTCATGGAAGACCTCATCTTCGACCGCCGCCGCGAGGATTACGACCCCCTCCAGCGCGTCCTCGAAATGTTCGCCGACCGCAAGGCCGCCGACGCGGTGAAAAAGGCCAAGGCCGACACCGTCGAGGGCCGCCTGCGCGACCGTATCGTCGATGGTGACCGTAAGGGCCTCGCCGACGATCTCGACGAGGCGATGAAATCCCACCCCCCGCTCGACATCATCAACAACCTCCTGCTCGACGGCATGAAAACCGTGGGCGAGCTGTTCGGCGCCGGCAAGATGCAGCTCCCCTTCGTCCTGCAATCCGCCGAAACCATGAAAGCCGCCGTCGCCTATCTCGAACCCCACATGGAGCGCCTCGAGGGCCAGCAGAAGGGCACCATCGTCCTCGCCACCGTGAAGGGCGACGTGCACGACATCGGCAAGAACCTCGTCGACATCATCCTCACCAACAACGGCTACCGCGTCGTCAATCTCGGCATCAAGGTTCCCCTGGCGGACATGGTCGCCGCCGCGAGGGAACACCGCGCCCACGCCATCGGCATGTCCGGCCTGCTGGTGAAATCCACCGTCGTCATGCGCGAAAATCTCGAGGAAATGTCCCGCCAGGGGCTCGACATCCCCGTCCTTCTCGGCGGCGCCGCGCTCACACGCAACTATGTCGAGGAAGATTGCGTCGCCGCCTACGCCTCCGGCCGCGTCGCCTACGCCCGCGACGCCTTCGACGGCCTCCACCTGATGGACAAGGTCACCGGCAACGGGTTCGACGATTACCTCGCCGCCCTCCAGTCCAAGCGCCGCGGCAAGGCCCGCAACACCAAGCGCACCCTTGGCCAGGCCGATGTCCGCGGCTTTGCCCCGGTCGACATCTCCGCCGTCCAGATCCGCCGCCGTCGCCTCACCCGCGAAACCCCGGTGCCCACCCCGCCCTTCTGGGGCCCGAAGCTCATCGAGGCGCCGCAGAAAGCCCTCGTCCCCTACATCAACGAACGCTCCCTCTTCCAGTTCCAGTGGGGCTTCCGCAAACAGGGCAAGTCACTGGACGACTTCATGGGCTGGGCCCGCCAGGAACTCCGCCCCGTCATGAAGCGCATGCTCGACATCTGTGCTGCCGAAACCATCCTCAAGCCCCAGGCCATCTACGGCTACTGGAAGGCCGCCGGCCAGGGCAACGACCTCATCCTCTTCGCCGAGGACGGCAGCACCGAACTCGCCCGCTTCACCCTCCCGCGCCAGCCGCGCGACGACGGTGAATGCATCGCCGACTTCTTCCGCGACGTGGACGACGCTGAACGCGACGTCATCGGCCTGCAAGTCGTCACCATGGGCGAAAAAGCCTCCGACACCGCCCGCGCCTGGTTCGAGGAAAACCGCTACCAGGATTACCTCTACCTCCACGGTCTTTCCGTCGAGATGGCCGAGGCGATGGCCGAATACACCCACAAACGCATCCGCGCCGAACTCGGCTTTTCCGCCGAGGACGACCGCGACATGGAAAAAATGCTCGCCCAGTCCTACCGCGGCTCACGCTACTCGTTCGGCTACCCCGCCTGCCCGAACCTCGAAGACCAGACGATGCTGCTCCGCCTCCTCGACGCCGAGCGCATCGGCGTGTCGCTCTCGGACGAACACCAGCTCCACCCCGAACAATCCACCAGCGCCATCGTCGTCCTCAACCCCCACGCGAAGTATTTTTCGGTGTGAGGGGTCGGGCGAGAGGAGGGAAGGGGAGTAAAAGAGCTTCTTTTTGAAAAAAGAAGCAAAAACTTTTGCTCTTTTGACTTTTGGATTACTCGTCGCGCTTGGCCAGCCCTGACACGACGGCCACGAGAATCAGACCGGTCATCCAGCCGAACAGCGTCTCGAACCACACCGCGAACTGTGCAATCCGCCCGCCCCAAGTCCCGGTCTCCGGTCGCCACGTCGCCTCCTGCCCGAGATTGCCCACCGGCAGAAGCACGTTCAGCGAATAGGCCAGCGGATAGAACTGCGGATACTCAAGCCTTATTGCCTTGCAATCCGTCCACCGAACATGCGCCGGCAACCCGCACATTCCGCCATACCGTGAAAACAATGCCTGTGTGGACGGCACGAACGCGCCATCCCATCGCGCCGCGGCGAAATAGCCACCACCAAAGACAAGCCAGACAACTGTGGCAATCATCAGCAGCCTGAGCGGCCGGTATCCATACCCGACCAGCGCGCCATACCCGATATGCAGCAGCCGCGCCGTCTTTCCATAAACTGAACCGCCGACCGCACGCAGCGCCTGACCCACCGAAATCTCGGGCATCTGCCCGATCAGCCCGCACTCCCGCTTGCGCCGCTCGAATGCAATCCCGACCTCTCGGGCGGCCTCGTAATGCCCCATCTCCCGCAGCACCTTGCGGAGCTGCTGCCAGGGCTGCGGCCGGAATGTCGATCCATTGCCATCCTTGCCGCTATGCGCGCCCGGCTGCTGGTCCAGCCAGTCGATCCGCATCTTCGCGTCAGTCGGCGCCGTCCCTCCGAATGCGCCGTAAACGAAGCCGTCGAGCACGACGCCTTTTGCCCATGTTTTGGAATCGTCAACGAGTCGGGAAGCCGTCGCGCTGTTCAGATCGAGGATACCTGCTTCGATCGTGACACCGTCGATCATCAATGTACCGCGGATATGGGCCTGCTGCATATCAATGGCTTTTTGCTTGCCTCGAAATTTTCCTCCGCGGCAAACGAGATCTCCCTCGATTTTCGCCCCGAGCAGCCGCACCTTGCCGGTCGCCGTGAACTTATCGTTGAGGATCACGTTACCACCGACATCGACCCCATCGGCGCTGAGGGCATCATGACCCTCATTTTGGAACGTGCCGCCGGCGCATACGAGATCGCTCCCGATTTTGGCCCCGAGCAGCCGCACCTCGCCAGTCGCCGTGAACTTATCGTTGAGGAACACGTTACCACCGACATCGACCCCATCGGCGCTGAGGGCATCATGACCCTCATTTTGGAACGTGCCGCCGGCGCATACGAGATTGCTCCCGATTTTGGCCCCGGGTAGCCGCACCTTGCCGGTCGCCGTGAACTTATCGTTGAGGAACACGGTACCACCGACATCGACCCTATCGGCGCTGAGGGCATCATGACCCTCATTTTGGAACGTGCCGCCGGCGCATACGAGATCGCTCCCGATTTTGGCTCCGAGCAGCCGCACCTCGCCAGTCGCGACGAACCCGCCCCTCAAAAACAGTGAGCCGTCGCAGGTCAGGCGATCGCCTTGCAAACCCGGCATCTTGCTGCCGGCCAAATTGAGCGAACCTCTGATCCGCGAATCACGGAAAACCGGCGCGGCCTCAAATGCGGATCCCACCATAAGGAGCCCGCCCTTGGTCTCCACCCCTTCCAGATCGAATGCCCCTTCGATCCATGCGCCCTGAAGCTGCACACCCGTCTCATGCACGGGGGCGTCTTCGTCACCGCCTAGTGCCAGAAAGCGGATGAACGTGCCCCGCAACGTCTTGGCGTCGATGGCGCTCTCCGGCCGCTCTTTACCGAAAACCGCGCCCCCGCCCGCCGCCGCGCAATCCAGCAATTTTCGCTCCGCCGTGCTGAGTTTCCCAAACTCCGCCAGCGTGCGTCCTTTTGGCCGCTTCGAGCCCTGAGCATCCGTCATCTTGGCCCACCCGTTAACACCCGGTTCCAACTATCACACCCGAACGAAATCGAAATAAAGCCCCGAAGCAGAATCGCGCCACCGTGCCCGCGCCGTATGGTCGCCCGCTTAGCCCTCGGGACCGGCACCGCACCTCGCGCCGTCGCACGCTCCGGACCCGCATCCATCGTCGGGCAGCCGGCCAGCAGGGATCAATCGGCGTTAGGAGGCTTCGGGATCACCGTTTACGGCCACCGCCAATGCTTCGGCAACTCCGGAAACCCCGCCATCCATGACGGCGTTTCCGCCATCTGGATCGCCTCGGTCGGGGGCAGAATCTCGGGGTCGTCGAACGTGCCCGTCTGCACGTCCACGCTCCCCGGAAACAGTTTTTTGCTCCGGCAGAACAATCCTGGGCCGCATCTCGGGCAGAACGAGCGCTCCACGTCGCCGGAGGAGCGATAGACCGAAACCTCGCCGCTGACCCGGAGCATCCCCTCGTCCACCACCGCCCAGCCCACCACCGGCGCCGCCGCGCAGCGCCGGCAATCGGCGCAGAAACACAGCGAATGCCGCCGGGGCCGCCCGCCGATCACATACCGCACCGCCCCGCAATGGCACCCGCCCGCAATCTCCATCGCCGCCATCAACCCACCATCCGGCCCCGCCGTCTCGCAACCCTATCCCGCCAGCCGCCCTACAAAAATCAAAATCGCCCCCACCAGACCCAAGGCAGGGCAGGGCGCCATCTCGCCTGGTCCCGCGCGCTGCCACGCGTAGCGGCTGTCGATTGCCAATACCAAAAAGTTACTTTAACTGCCGCGCGCATGACCGGAACGTCATCCTGCGTGCCCGCCGAATGGCTCGACCGCCATCCTCT
>NZ_NCAS01000071.1:0-6441 GCF_002255515.1 Acidiphilium sp. 20-67-58
CCGGCGATGTTCTGCGCCTCAAGCGCGTAATTCAGGTTGCGACCCAGCGCGCCGACCGAGAACGTCTTGCCGTCCGGTCCATACGTGCCGCCGCGCAGTTCGATGGCTTTGAGCAGTTCGCCCAGCGCGGTCGGACCACCCATGCCCCAGTTCGACAGGACGCCCTCGGCGCGGACGATCAGCGGCGCGGCGCGCACGGCCTCGGCGCTCGATCCCAGCACCGTGCGGCCCTTGGTGAGTGCGGCCAGCGCGTCGGACCAGTCCACGTTCGGCGTCCGCATGGATTGCGTGAACGCGGCATTGGTCAGGTCGCCGACATTGCGGGCCGAGACGCCCATCTGCTGCAGCCGGCTCTGGACGTTCGCCAGCCGGTTGCCGTAGGTGGCGAGGTCAGACGACGCCTTGAGGATCGCCATGCCACCGAGGGCTGCCGCCGCGCCAATGGCGGCGCCATGCGAACGCCCTTGATCTGGCTGGTTACATATTTGGCCTGCTTGCCGAGGCCGATCATGTCCTTCGATATCAGCTTGAGCACCGGGCCGACCGAATTGATCGCGGCTATCTCGATCCCGATCTTGTAGCTTTTCAGCATCGGTCAGTTCCTTTCGACGCGACGGGGTGGCCCGACGAGGAAATGGAGCAAACCTCGCCGGGCCGGGCGCGCTGGATAGGCGGCGCGGTCTCAGAATTCGGTGCCATTACCCACCGTCGCGTAGATCGTGCCGGAGCCGCCCGGCATGACGGCGCCGATCTGGTTGACGTAGGGGCCGGCAAAGATGCGTGCCCGCGTTCCAGCCGGCACCGGCATATCGCCTTCGCTTGCGCTCTGCGGCCCATTGCCGACGCGGACGAAGGCGAGCGAGGCCGTGGGGTTCGTCACCACCACCGTATCGCCCTTCGCCGGCAATGCCGTGCTCGCGCTGGTCGAGGTCGCGGCAATGGCGACCGTGCCGGCGGGATTGAACGGGTTGACGCTGCCAACGGTCATTCGGCGGCTTCCAGCAGCTTGCGGGCGGTATCCGGCAGGATCACGTCGCCGGATCCGTCGAGATGCGCGGCCCAGGTGCGGCGCTCCGCGTCCGGGTTCGGATGCTCGGGGCTCAGAACGCCGTTGAACATCTCGGGGTTGGCCCCCGGCATGAAGCCCAGCCGGAGATTGACGCCACCGGCCATTGCCCGCCCGACCGCTTCAACGCCGGCACCGAAAGCGGCCTCGCCGTTTGCGAGCAGTCGCTTCGCCTCAACGATCATCGCCGCCCCTTCGATCCGCAGCTTGATCCCGGCAGCGAGAACAGGCTCCCAGGCGCGTCGGGCTGCGGTGCGGAGGTCTTCGCCGGCCTTCGTGACGGCGGCCTCGGCAGCGGCAAGGCTCTCGCGCCGGAACAGGACGCTATCCTCGGCGGCGCGTATGGCGGCCTCGGCCTTCACGAGTTCGCCCGTGTCGATCGCCTCGCCTTCGGCGGCACGCTGCACGAGGTTTGCGCGGGTGGCACGGGCTGCGGCAACGGCGGCCTCGGCATCGCTGATTGCGGCGGTAGCAGTTGCAACCCGGCTGATCGCCGCCTGATAGGCTTCGCGCGCCCGCTGCGGCAGGCCGGTATCGCGGAGGTTGAGAATGTCCTGAAGGTCCATCTGATTTCCTTTCAACGGTCGAGGCCGAGACGCTTCAACGTGCCGTTCAGCGCGTTTTCGTTCTGCCGGGCGGAATCAGTTGCTCGCTGGACGCGCTGAACGTGATCGAGGATCGCGGCTGAAACCACGTCGCCCTCGCGCCCTGCCAGATCGCGAACGCCGATTTCCTCGGTCCATCCCGCATCGAAGCCGGCGCGCATCCGCCGCCGGTTCACGTGCTGTTCAAGCGGGGTCATCTCTGAAAACGGCTTACCCATTTCGCTGTATTCCTATAGTCAACTTTTCAAATAATAGCAGAAATGGCGGATAGGAGACAAGAAATATTAAATATACTGTTCGGCATACGGTAGCATATTACTATGAATTACTATGGATCATAGACGATCATTATTTGAACCGGCTTGCGCACTACATCTGCACCGATTGCGCCGCAGGTGCCATCTCAACGATATACGGCGGACGTGGTTTCCGCCGCTATCGCTGATCCATTCCAGCAATAGGCTTGTTTATGTCAGTCGTCTGGGGATTTGGCGCCCGTCTTGGATACGTTTACGGGCGCCTGTATGCCGTCAGTGTGTCGGCTGGGCCGGCGTGACGCGCGGGTGACGGTCGCCCGGCGGCGGGAGGATCAATATTTGAGGCCGCTGCCCGAATACTGCACGCCAGGCTTGGGCCTGCTGGGTCGTTGTCTCGATCAGGGCGAGCGGCGCCGCGCCCGATACAGCGGCATTGACTGCGTTTCGATAATGCAGCGGTTCACCGCCCGTCGCGTGGATCACGGCACTGCGGGCCATCCGCCGCAGCCTTGGCGTGCATCGCCAGCCAGCCGGGCCGATGGGTGCATCGCCATCGTCACCAACGAGGATGACCAGCGGCCGCGCTGCCCGGTCGAGGGATTTGGGAAGCCCGGCGCCGGGCGTTACCTCGACAAGCTGGACCAGCCCCTCGGCTGCGGCTGCATAGAGCGGCAGGCGCCACGGCACGAGGCGCGAAGCAACCTCGATGACGCGGCTGAACTCGGCTTTTGTCCTTACCTGCATCATTGGATGAGTCCCCAGGCTTCACGCCTCGGGCTTCCGTCGAGCACCGTTCCGGCCGGCAGCCGCTCGATCCATCCGTGATCTTCGAGGATGGCAACGGCGCGCTTGGCGTCGGCGGCCTGCCGCAGCCGGTTCGGCCCGCTCTTGTAGAGAGCGGTCAAATAGAGGCGCGGATCGGGCTGGGCCTGCCACCATGTGAGCAGTTCCTGTGCTGCGTCGAGTTCGGGATCGGGTGCGACAGTTTCGCCGAGGCGCAACTGTTCTGACGCATACCAGCTTGCCAGTGCGGCGCCGGCCTCGAAAGTCTCGGCGTCGATCATATCCCGGCCGGCGTAGGCCGCGAGGATGCCCGCGAGGCGTGAGGCGTGCTCGACCATCTTTGCACCAAACCCTCTGATCGAAGCGTAACGGCGCCCGTCCGCCAAATCGCGTTCGGTTGCATCGTGAAACAGGATCAGGCGGCGTTCGGCCTCGACGTTGAAGGGCAACGGCTCGGGGTCGAGGCCGTCCGATCCTTCGAGGCGGCGGGGCACCTTGGCGAGTAGGTAGCCCAAGCGGGAGTTGTATTCGTCGAGGAACTCATCGAAGCCCGGTTCGCGGTCACGCCAAAGTCGCGTGCCGATTGTGGTTTCAGGTTCCGATATGAGCATCCGGGCGAGCAGGCCATTATCGCGCGCGCTGGCGTTTCCCAGCAGGAGGGCGGCTACGCTGCGTTGAACGAACAAGCTAAGGGAGGCGCGGCGGCCGGGTGCGAATGTGGCCTTGCCCGCCCGCAGCCGCTTGATCGGGGCGCCGTCCCACAGTGCGTTAAGCGTGGTCATCGTCCTTAACGCTGCGTCCTCACTCATCGCGTGGCCGCCGAGAAACTGGCCGCCCTCGGCAGAAAAAATCGAGGCATAGGGACGAAGTGTGAGCAGGTTGATTAAACCTTCGATGGTCCCTTCCTGCGCGGTCAGGATCGGGGGTGCCGGCGGTTTCGGCTCTGATCCGACATCGGCCAGTGCGCGCTCGGCGGCTGCCCGGCCGTCCTTGGCAGCCTTGCGGGCCTCGATCCGGGCAGCGTCGAAAGCCTCTTTGTCGCGGCTGAATTTTTCCTGATCCACTTCGAATTGCGCCGCAAGTGCGGCCTCGGCGCGGGTGATCGGAAAACTAGCGAGAATATCTACCGATGACTTGCGCTCGCCCGATTGCCCGATGGTCATAAAAGCCGTCAGCAGCGGCCGCACTCCGATGACTGGGATCTCGACATCATGGTGGATCGAGGTTGCGAACCCTGCGGCGGCGAGCACGGATGCAGCGCAAAGAGCGTGCGGGGCCTGCGTCCTGCGCTGGATAGCCTCGACGGCTGGGCGCAGCCCAAGTAGTGCGTCCATCGGATACGGTTCAGGCGGCGGCGTTTCGCGCCGGAGCGGGCGTTTCAACTCCGGTGGCGTGCTCGCCTTCGCGGCGGCATCGCGGGCTATCTGCTCGGCGTTGAAATGGTTCATGCTGCACCCCCGCGCGCCGATAGTGCCGATTTGAGAGTCGCCTCGATCTCGCGCCGTTCGAGGCCGGCGACGATGGCGGCGTGTGCCATCGCCTCCGCAACCTCGCCGGCTGACAGTCCGCCGGTCGAGGTGAGGCGCAACAAGCCATACGTCTCGTGCCAGGCGCGGCGCCGGCGACACGCTCGATCGCGCGGCGCAGTGCCGCCTCGGCATAGCGGCGGCTGCGGTGATCGCCGCCAGTCCAAGGGGCCGCAGGGGGCGGCGTCCAGGCCGGTTTCGGCGGCGGTACCAGCCAGTTAGGCCACTCGGCCAGCGGGCCGGCAGACAGGACAGGGAGGCCGGCGGCTGGCCACCAGATGCACGATCCCCCGTCCGCCCGGACGTCGATACCGGGCGCAATTGCCGCTACGCTGGAACGCAATCCGGGCCGGTGTTTGAACCACAGATGCAGCCCGCCGGAGCGGGTGCGATGCGTCCGGGTCGCGGGCAACTTGTCGCGGTTCGCGGCGAACCATTCGAGGCCGCCGGGCTTGTTGTCGATGTCGAGCGCGGCGATGCCGGAGCGTTCGCCGGTCGCGATCCCGATCAGGACGAATCCGTAATCGCGGTGCAGAGCGCGGATCGTGGTGGGATCGGTCGAGGCGGCAAGGTGACCGCGCGGGCAGCGAGGCGACTTGTCGTTGCCTACGGGGAAAACGGCGCGGCCGGCGGCGGCGAGGTCGAGCGCGGTGTCCAGCGAGGCCATTAGTTGCCCTCCCTGATCAGCCCAGCCAGCGCCTCGGCGATGCGGCGGCAGTGGCGAGCCTCAATGTCCGCCAGCGCGCGGAGCACGCTATCGCGCTCGCGTCTCGCCATGATCCCGTCAGCGCGGCTGGCTAGCGAGCGAGCAGCGCGGCGCAAATCGGCCTCGGGCAACTGGACGGTCAGGACGCGGCGGCGGGCGCGCGTTTCGATGTCGTCGATGATGCGGTCATGCTGCCGGTCGGCAGCGGTTTTGGGGTCAACCATTTAGGGCATCCTTTCTGCCCCACAAACCGCTTGCAGCCGAGCACCGACGCCTCTATCTCTGTATCGCTGCCAAGCAATCCAGATATCTCAGCGCCGCTCCGGGGCCAGTAGGGTTTCGGGGCGGTGTTCATTTTGGGGATCAGGCCGCGCTCTTGGGCAGGTTATCAGCGAAACGGCGGAGCGATTCGGCAGTAATGAAGGTGCTACGGCCCAGCTTGCGGACATCGAACGTCCCGGCCTTCATCAGTTCCCAGAACTTCGAGTGCTTGACGCCAAGGGCGGCCTGGGCTTCGCGGGGGCGGTAGAGAAACTTATCCGTCGTCATCTTCGCTACTCCACAGAGTTACAGATGACTCTCTCTAATACTCACACCCGCCCCAAAAGCTACAATCCGGAGGCGCTTACTTTTTATCATTTTCATGGGGTGAATCGGATAGTTCCCGGTGAGTGACGTTTGCCACGCGGGTTTTCCAGCCCTGCCGTTCACGACCCTTTTTGATGTAACGATGCATCTGCGCCTCAGAGATGCCTGCTCGCTTGGCCATCTCGCGCACAATGTCTGCACTCTTCATCATCGGATTGGCCGTGGCATTTTCGAGGTATGCCTTGGCGGCCTTGTAGCTCAACGCTGCCTCTCGATGCTGCGCGAAGGGATTAGCACCCTTTCGTCTGCCACTTTCGAGTTCGAATGATTTGAGAAACATCTTCTCAGAATCAGCAATTTTCCAGGATTTTTCGCTGAATGAAGCCTGCTCTTGGAAGGTTTGAACGAATGTTCCTGCACATTTCCCCAGCCAAGCAGCAAGATCGGCAGGCAGCGGCGAGCTTTGATCCCAAGTTGCAATTGCTTCTATCGCGTCAATCGGGTTGTGACTGGTCCGCCATGTTTCGAGGGCGTCACGGAAAATTCCACGGCGCACGCTTTCTCGAAGTTCGTGGTTATCCTTGTCGATCCGTTTTGCAATCGCTTGGATCCAGTCAGGCGGGGCTTTCGCCCCGCCATCGCCGTTGTCTTCCGTCACCTACCTGCCTCCCGCGCCAGGCGCCGCACCGTTGAGACGCGATACCCCGCCCGCCAGCACATCACGTAAAACCGCGCCTTGCCGGCCACATGCCGCACCAGCAGCGCGGTGAAGCCGGGCCAGTGACGAGGGTGCGCCGCGACGTAAAGAAGCGCCTCGCGCAGCGTGGCGTTCGAGCCGGGCTTGGCTGCGCGGGTCATGCTGCCCTCTCGTCTGAGTTCATACCCGCGTCATCGCAGAATTTCTGCCAGT
>NZ_NCAS01000118.1:0-1274 GCF_002255515.1 Acidiphilium sp. 20-67-58
GACCCGTGACGAGATTGCCGAGCTGCTGGCGGGTAACCGGGCGGATGGCGAGAAGATCGCGGGCAAACAGTATCAGCGCGCGGTGACGCCGCTTGCCGAGGTGTTCGGGCTTGATCCGATGCGGTTGCCGACCCGCGCGGAGCTGGAAAACCTCCTTGCCGGCAAACGGGCTGACGGATTCGATCTGCCCGCCGCGCCAGTCGAGGCGCCGCCTTCGGCCAATCCGCAGACCGCAGCGCCAGAGGCTGTTGAGGCGCACGAGGCGGAGGATCGCGACGCGGCCCTTGCGGCCGAAGCGGCGGCGCTTGGCGAGCTGGGAAGTGCCGCCGATGTCCCGCCATCCTGGCCGGAAGATTTTTCCCCGCCCCCGATGGAGGAGGCGGCCGGGTATGATCGGGATGCGGCGCTGGCAGCCGACTGGCAGGCGGATATTGCGCGGGGCGGTGAACCGGCGGTGCCGCCGCGTGGCCCGGCGGCCGAGGAGCGGCCAGCGGAACCACGGACGATCGACGTTGCGGCGGCGCTTGATGCCGCCGGCGTGCCTTACCGGACCAGTGCCGGCCGGTTGCGCCTGCAAGCGACCTGGCGCGGAGGGGAAAGCTGGACGGTTTCGGTCAACGCCACAACGGGCCAATGGACCGACTTTGCCGCCAGCGAAGGCGGGCGGTTCGAGAGCCTGGTGCGGCGGCTGGGCGTCAAAGGCGGCGCGTGCGGCCGAGATACGGCGCAACGCCTTTCGCAAGAGCATTGCCGGGAAACTCTGGGATGAGGCGATTCCGGGCACTGGCGACTTGCGCGCGCCGAGCCTGCGCGGGTCCGTGGGGCAGAAGGTGCAGCAGCGGGCGGCGCATGCGGCGCGCGTGGACGAGGCCGCGGCCCTGCGGGCGTCAGCGTGTGCCTATCTCAGCGGGCGTGGCCTCGATGCTGACTGGCTGATGAGCCATGTGCGGCTGGTCCGTCCGCATCCGAATTATGATGCAGCGGAAGTGGCGGCCGGTGCGGCGGTGGTGATGCTGACGCCGATGTTCGGTCAGGATGAGGATGGCCTTGTGCGGCTGACCGGCGTGCAGCGCACCTATCTGACCGAGGGCGGAGCAAAAATCGGCCGCCGGATGCTGGGGGCCTCAGGCGCCTGGCTGTTGCATCCGCCGGCTGGCGCAGCGGTGCCGATAGGCGGCCATGACCAGGCGCGGGTGGCCGGTGAAGGGTTCGAGACCGTCGCGAGTGTCGTGCAGGCAACGCGGCAGGCTGGTGTTGTTGGCTACAATGCTGGC
>NZ_NCAS01000037.1:0-40362 GCF_002255515.1 Acidiphilium sp. 20-67-58
CCGCCTTCAAGACCTCACCTTCCCGCGCGAGGAAGACTCAACACTCAGCATTCTCTACGAATACGATTTTGGCGATGATTGGCAGCATGATCTGATCCTGCGGCGTATTCCGCGCGAAAATGGCGCCAAATACCCTCGCTGCATCGCCGGCACGCGCTCAGGCCCACCCGAAGACGTAGGCGGTTCTTCGGGCTACGCCGATTTTCTTGAGTCTTGGGGAGATCCTGACCACGAAGAGCATAAAACCATGCGTCAATGGGCTGGCCGCAAATTCCACCCTGAACACTTTGATCTCGAAGCCACCAACAAAGCCATCGCGCGCGCCATCCGGGCATCAAAGGGAGGATACCGATTCAGGCTCGATCGGACATCCTAATCGTCGGCTATAGGGAATGACAACCAACCGTTATCACGCGCTCTCAGTCCTATTAATCTAGCCCTTGATGTTTCGGCCATTTTGGCCACAAATGCGCAGGGGGTAGCTTTAGGCGGGACATGCAAACACTATCGGCCAAAGATGCGAAATATAATTTCGGTCGTCTTATCGATACGGCGCGGGCTGAGCCCGTTACGGTTGAAAAGCACGGCCGGGCCGTCGTTGTGGTGCTCGCCGTCGAAGAATATGAACGGCTGAAGATAATCGAGTCAGAACAGCGCAATGAGGCGCCACGTTCTGACAATACGAAGTGAAACGGGGCGGAATGGCTGGGCAGATTCGTAAAGACAGATTTGTGCGGTACTGACTGAGCTAGGAGGCTTCGCCGGGAATGGTAGCCTGCGCGAAGCTCTGCAATGGGCTGAGACGACCTATACCCCGTGAAAGATGAACTCATCACCGAGGGAATCATAATCCCCGGGCGCGGGCGCGGTGGCTCAGTGTCGCTCGCCACCGCCCGGAAGGAGGAAGCCAAGCAGGAGACGCCGCCGACTCCGGCTCGGATTTCAGCCGCGTCAGTGAAGCCTCCGCGCGCCAACGGCAATGGCGGCAACCTTGGCTTCGAGGCCGAGCTGTTCAAGGCGGCCGATAAGCTGCGCGGCAGCATGGAGCCGTCGGACTACAAGCACGTGGCACTCGGCCTGAACTTCCTCACGCACATCTCCGACAGCTTCGAGGCCAAGCACACCGCGTTGCTCGCTGACTATCCTGACGGCGCCGAAGACCGCGACGAATACTCTGCCGACAACGTCGTCTGGGTACCGCCAACCGCGCGCTGGTCACACCTACAGGCGAACGCCAGACAGCCTTCGATCGGCAAGATGATCGATGAGGCAATGATCGCCATCGAAGAGGATAACGAGAACTTCAAAGGTGTTCTACCGAAAGATTACGCGCGCCTGGCGTTGAATGCCGTCATGCTGGGAGAGCTGATCGACCTTATTTCCGGCATTGCCCGCGGCCAGGAGAAAGGTTCAGCGCGCGACGTGCTCGGCCGCGTCTACGAATATTTCCTCGGCCAGTTCGCTGGGTCCGAAGGCAAGCGTGGCGGCGAGTTTTACACCCCACGCTCGGTCGTGCGTGTAATGGTTGGGATGATCGAACCCTATAAGGGCCGCGTCTATGACGCCTGCTGCGGATCGGGGGGCATGCTAAGATCCACGAAATGGATGGCGCGACAGCTTGGCACAGCGGACGGCTAGTCTCATATCTGTCCCTTTATCCTATATCATCCTTGCTATGGTATTATCTCAAAAATGGCCGAGGTTCAGAGACGCAACCGCCGCAGGCGCAGGGCGTTCGTGACGACTGATACCGAGCTGAACGACATTGCCAGAGCCGAAACGACTGGGGTGAGCAGAATACCGAACCACGGATAGAACAGACCCGCCGCCACCGGCACCCCGACGGCATTATAGACGAACGCGAAGAACAGATTTTGCCGGATATTGCGCATGACCGCACGGCTGAGGCGTCGTGCCCGGACAATGCCGTCCAGATCGCCCTTAACCAGCGTTATCCCCGCACTTTGCATGGCAACCTCTGTGCCCGTGCCCATCGCGATGCCGATGTCGGCCTCGGCCAACGCGGGGGCGTCGTTCACGCCATCACCGGCCATTGCGACCACGCGCCCTTCGCCGCGCAGTTTGCGGATGACCGCGTGCTTCTGATCGGGCAGCACATCGGCTTCAATCTCGGTAATACCGAGCTGGCGCGCCACCGCCTCGGCGGTGCGGCGATTATCGCCGGTCAGCATGACGATGCGCACGCCTTCCGCCCGCAGTGCCGCGAGGGCCGCGCCGGTGGTCGCTTTCACCGGATCGGCGATGGCAATGACGCCGGCAGGTTTGCCGTCCACCGCCACGAAGAGTGCCGTGGCACCAGTGGCGCGCAGCGTAGCGGCGGTAGCGGAAAGTTCGCCGAGCGCGATGTTTGCCGCTTCCATTAGCCGGGCATTCCCAGCCAGCACATGCCGTTCCTCGATCACGCCGCGCACCCCCTGGCCGGTTATTGAGACAAAATCGCGGGCATTGGTGAGGGGTTGTTGCCGTTCGGCGGCTTCATGCGCAATGGCGGCGGCGAGCGGATGTTCGCTCGATTGCTCCAGGCTGGCGGCAAGACGCAGCACGTCATCCGCCGTGAAGCCGGGGGCCGGGGTGATGGTGGTGACACGGGGCTTGCCCTCGGTGAGCGTGCCGGTTTTATCGATCACGAGAGTATCAACCTTCTCCATCCGCTCCAGCGCCTCGGCGGATTTGATCAATACCCCCGCCGTGGCCCCTTTGCCCACGCCAACCTGGATCGACATCGGTGTGGCAAGGCCAAGCGCGCAGGGGCAGGCGATGATCAGCACAGAGACGGCGGCCAGCAGTCCATAGCTCAATGCCGGCGCTGGTCCCCAGATCGTCCAGAGCGCGAAGGCAAGAAGCGCAACGGCGATGACGGTTGGCACAAAATATCCCGCCGCGAGATCTGCCAGGCGTTGGATTGGCGCGCGCGAGCGCTGCGCCTCGGCCACCATGGCCACAATGCGGGCCAGCATGGTCTGTGCGCCGATCTTCTCGGCGCGCATCACCAGCGCGCCTGTGCCGTTCACCGTGCCGCCGGTCACCGCATCCCCCGGCGCTTTGGTTACGGGCATGGCTTCGCCTGTGACCATTGATTCATCGACATGGCTCCTGCCCTCAAGCACCACCCCGTCAACCGGTACGGCATCGCCTGGGCGGACGCGCAGACGGTCTCCGGCGACGACCTGATCGAGCGGGATTTCCTCGTCCGCGCCGTCATCGTGAATACGGCGCGTTGTTTTTGGCGCCAGATTCAACAGGGCGCGGATCGCCCCGCCGGTCTGTGCGCGGGCGCGAAGCTCCAGCACCTGGCCAAGCAGGACCAGAACCGTGATCACCGCGGCAGCCTCAAAATAGGTATCCACCGTGCCGTTGGCGTTACGAAAGCCTGCCGGGAAGATGCCGGGCGCGGATACTGCCGCCACACTGTAGAGATAGGCCGTGCCGGTGCCGAGCGCGATCAGCGTGAACATGTTGAGGCTGCGATGGCGCAGCGACTGCCAGCCGCGCGCAAAGAAGATGGACCCGGCCCAGAGCACGATCGGCGTTGTCAGCAGAAGCTCGAGCCAGTTCGACGCATATGGCGGCGTCAGATTCTCAAGTGCAGGGCCAAAGCCAGGCACAAAGCCCCCCATCGCCAGCACGACAACGGGTACGCTAAGCGCGGTTGCGGCCCAGAACCGCCTTTCCATGTCGTGCAACTCGGCGTTTTCCGGCATCTGTGCGGAGGAGGTCAGCGGCTCAAGCGCCATGCCGCAGATTGGGCAGGCGCCAGGGTGGCTTTCCCGGATCTGCGGGTGCATCGGACAGGTATAGATCGTGCCCGGTGGGGACGTTGCCGCGGGCGCGGGCAATTGTGGCGACAGGTAATGCGCCGGATCCGTCACGAATTTCTCCCGGCAGCCATTGGAGCAAAAATTGAACGTCTGCCCCGCATGGACGGCCCGGTGCGGCGACACCGCAGGATCAACGGCCATGCCGCAGACAGGGTCCTGAACTTTGTCCGGGGCGGCCGCATCGGGGTGATGGTGTGTGTGGTGCTCAAGCTCGTCCATGATAACCGCCTGACAAATGATACCTTTGAGAGGGCCGGATGGAATGGCTTGCCGACCGGAGGCAATGGCGGTATATACCCCTCAAGGGTATGGTATCAAGTGGTGATCCAGCAATGCATGACACGACACGGCAGAAAGTGACTCAGAGGCTGCGGCGGATTGAAGGTCAGGTCGGCGGAGTGCTGCGCATGGTCGATGAGAATCGCTACTGCATTGATCTGCTCACACAAATTGCCGCCGTGCGGGCTGCTTTGCACAAAGTCGAGGAAGAGGTTTTGCGCGACCATTTGAGCCATTGTGTCGCAGATGCCTTTGCCTCGGGGGATGCCACCGACCAGCGCCACAAGGTGGATGAACTTGTCCAGACATTGGGGCGGATGACACGATAATGGCGGGCAATCGGGCGCAACATCATGTCGTGAAGCTGAGCCTTGCGCCGCGGTTTTTCAGGTTTTTCTACGTCGCGCTCTTGCTGTTCGGATCGGCGATCGGTGGCGCGGTTCCTTCGCCTGCTGCGCCCGCTGTGGCTTCAACGGCCATGACGGCAGGCATGAGCATGGCTAAGCCTTGTCCGGCGAAAGCCGCAACGCCCCTGCGCGAAACGGGAGCCACTCTGCCGCTCGCGGCCGATCCTTGCTGTCATGGCCCGTCGGTCTGTTCGTCTTGCGCAAGTCCGGTGGTGAGTCTTCTGCCGCTTGGCGCTACCCCGTTGCCGGCAGCCCCTCCGGCACGCGCGGTCTTTCTGTCTGGCTTCTACAATATTCCGCTCGGGCAGGTTGCCCGTCCGCATTCACCGCCGCCGCGCCGCCTGGTTTGAACAGAGTCTATGTGGCTGTGGATGCCTCCGCGTGTCCAGCCACGACATTTTCGGGTCGATGACCCGGGTATTCTGATCTCCAAGCGTTCTGGCCGATGCCAGAAAAGGTACAGTGTTATGCATAAATTTTTATCACGCCGGCAGGTGATGCTGGCGGGCGCCGCCAGTGCGGCGTTTTCCACCCTGCCAAATGAGCGGGCGAGCGCCACTCCGGCCCGCGTTCTCACCGTGGGCAGCCGCACCATTGAGGTCAACGGCAAGCCCGCTTCGGTCTTCGCTATCGAGGGGGCGGATGGCGCGTCAGGCTTGGTGCTGGCGCCGGGCGAACGCTTCACCACCTCGCTCGTCAATCGCTGCGGCGCGCCTACCATCATCCACTGGCATGGCCAGACGCCGCCGGTGCAGCAGGACGGCGTAACGGCGACCGGCTATGAGACGCTGATCGCCGATGGCGCGGCCCAGGGCTACGACTTTGCTCCACGGCCCGGCACGCATTGGATGCATTCTCATCACGGGTTGCAGGAGCAGCAACTCATGGCGGCGCCGCTGATCGTGCGCACGGCAGAGGATATGCGGGCGGACCGGCAGGAGGTTGTCGTCCTGCTGCATGACTTCACCTTCAAAAATCCGGCGGACATCCTGGCCAGCCTGACCAGTGCAACGGGCACCGGCACGGCCGGAGGAATGATGGGCGGCATGGGTGGCATGGGCAGCATGGGGAGCATGGGCGGCGGGACGGATCTGAACGATGTCGATTTCGACGCCTATCTGGCCAACGGGCGCACGCTGGATGATCCTGACGTCGTCAAGGTTGCGCCGGGCGGGCAAATCCGCCTACGCCTGATCAACGGCGCGACCTCAACCGCGTTCTGGATCGATACGGGCGCGGTTCAGGGGCAGATCATCGCCGTCGATGGTGATCCGGTCCGGCCCGTCTCGGTTGGGCCGTTTCCTCTCGCTGAAGGGCAGCGTGCGGATCTTCTGATGACTTTGCCTGCGGGCGAGGGAGTGTATCCCATCCTTGCCCGGCGCGAGGGCGATCGCGCGCAAACCGGCATTATTCTGGCCACGCCCAAAGCCAGGGTCGCCCGGCTGGCGAACGTGGCGGACACACCCGCCGGGCCTTGCGGCGTGGCGTTGGAGGTGCTGCTGCGCGCCGCCCAACCGCTGGGGGCGCGGTCCATCGACCGTGTGGTCCCGGTGCATTTGACCGGCGGCATGATGGGGTACAACTGGGGCATCAATGGCCAGCAATGGCAGAACCATCAGCCGATCCTGGTGAAACAGGGCGAGCGTGTGGCGTTGGATCTGATCAACGATTCCATGATGTCCCACGCGATGCACCTGCACGGGCATCATTTCCAGGTCCTCGCGATAAACGGCAATCCTCTGTCCGGGGCGATGCGCGATACCGTGCTGGTGCCGCCGATGGGTGGGGTACGGATCGCCTTCGATGCCCAAAACCCTGGCCGCTGGCTGTTCCATTGCCATAACCTCTATCACATGGCTGCCGGGATGATGACTGAACTGCGCTACGTCTGAATGTCGCCGCCGCGCATGGGCCGGGCCTGATGCGCGGCGGTTCTCGTTGAAACATTCCTGGTCCGGGACAAAATTTAACCTACAAAAGGATAAAAATCATGAACAAGTTGGTGCAAAAAATCAGCCTCGCGGCAATGTCGCTCGCCGTTGGCACCCAGGCCGCATGGGCGGATGCCACGGCGAGCACGCCGGCAGTGAGCAGCGGCGTTGCGAATTTTCAAGGCCCGGGGTGGAACGGTTATGGGCCCGGCCCCTGGATGATGGGCGGCGGCTTGGCCGGGCCGCAGATGATGGGCTATGGCGGCGGTGCGTGGATGATGATGTTTGGCGGCATCATCATGGTGGCGCTGCTGGTGTTTTTGGTGTGGGGCATCGCCGGGGATGGCTGTCCGTATCATCGCCGCTATCCGCAGGCCCCGATGCAGCCGGGCAATATTTCTGTGGGATTACATGCTCTCGACGCGCGTTACGCGCGCGGGGAAATCAACCGTGAAGAATATCTGCAGAAAAAGAGCGACATTCTGGGTGCATGAAGGGCAATTTAGTACAGGAGCGGATCATGAATTACCTTGGTCAGAACTGGCTTTTAATAGCATTAGTCTTTGCGGCGTTTCTCTTTATGATGCGCAGGGGTGGCTGCGGCATTCGACGGCGACACAGTTATCAGCGCGGGCGCAATGATGAACAGCCAAACACCCCACCGCCATCGGTAGACAGTCATGACGGTATAAACGGTATGGCCATAGATCCCGTGAGCGGGCATGCCGTTTCAATGACAGCAGCCGCGGCGTCATCCGTCTATCAGGGGCAGGTTTTCTTTTTTGAAAACCGCGCTAATCGTGATTCTTTTGAAGCTGTACCGGAACAATATGCTTCAAATGCCGTAGCATCGGGTATTCCCGTTGGCTCGTATGGCGTCCAGCGCCGTAGACATCACGGCTGTTAGATTTTTACTGTTGTTTTCCAAACGACAACAACGCGCTGGGGAAAACATATCGTTCTGAAATAAAAATTGCGTCACCATTGGCGCAATTTTCATTTCAGTGCGTTGACCGATCCGAGAGCAACAAATCATGTCGAGATTTCATGATTGATTTTGTTCGCGATAGTGACTGTTGATTCCCATCTAACCCAATATCGCACTGGCGCCGCACTTGTCCTTTGGAGCCGTCGCCGAAGATTTTTGTCAGTCAGACAACATCATTGATGCTGAATTGTGCAGTACGGATACGAATTTAACGCCAAAGTTCGGCATCTGAATAATCTATTATCTACGGATAGACTAGATACAATTCACACAGCGCGATCTGCCGTCCGGAAGGATAATTAACTGAAAAATCCATAAGTTTTATATGGTAGAGATCACATATAGCCTAAATGAACTGATCAAGATCATGGTGGCTACATCACACATGTGGTACTAATCCGTTCCGATGGTGTTTAGGCTACGCGCCGTAGTATTGATCCACCATAAAGTAGAGGTTTACCATGAATTTACAATTTCGTAAGATTGCGCTCGGCAGTGCAACCATCCTGTCTTTGGCCGCTTTTTCAGGCGCTTCGCTTGCGCAGACACCAGTTCCTACAGCTACAGCCGCAGGAGATCAGACCGGTAATTTTGGGCCGGGTATGATGAATGGATATGGGCCAGGCTACGGGGCTGGCATGATGGGTGGGGATGGATATGGCTACGGACGAGGCATGATGAATGGCTACGGACCGGATTACGATCGCTCCGCCAACGGCAAAACCGTCGTTACGGACCAGCTCGACTCGCTAAAGCAGGAGTTAAAAATTACTGCCGAGCAAGAGCCCGCATGGAATTCTTATGTTGATGCCGTAGCGGCATCAGATCAAAAATTCTGGGCTGCTTTGCGATCTAAATTCACCCCCGGCACAAGCGTGACTTTATCCCCTGATGACCGCTTCACAATAATGAGCCAGATGATCGCCCTCAGGAAACAGAATTTCGACGACCAAAAAGCTGCGGCAGATGCACTGCTAACGAAACTTACTCCATACCAGAGCGGTCAGGCGAGTATGATTTTACCGGGTCTTGCACAAGGGAGAGGTTTTCAATGCGGCTACGGGAACGTTATGCGGTTTGGCGGTTACCGCATGGGACTTGGCATGATGAATTATTGATGAATAGCCTAAAATTGTTGCCCTGAGATAACCGGATTTGGCGTGCATTTCATTGTAGTGCGCGTCAATTCGGCGACAGTTTCGATAGCAAAAAACGGCAATTGTTAAATTCGCGAATTAAGCACATGCCAATCGAATGAGAGGTCAAAATGATGTATGGTTATGGTGGCACAATGATGTGGGGTTGGGGCTGGGGAAGCTTGTTTGGCCTCTTGTTATGCGTTCTTATTGTTGCCGTTTTCGTGAAATATCTGTTTTTTGGCCGCCGTTGATAACATTTAGGAAGCTTGGTCCAATGACTTACTACATTAGCACGATACTCAACATTGAATTCACCGAGGCGCTTGAACGAACAATCGACGCGCTTAAAGCAGAAGGTTTCGGGATTCTTAGTGACATTAATGTTACTGAAACTTTACACAAAAAGCTCGGCGTTGAATTTCCAAATTACCGCATCCTTGGTGCGTGTAATCCTGCGCTGGCATTCGAGGCGCTAAAACTCGAAAGTAAGGTGGGCACCATGCTTCCCTGTAATGTCGTGATCCGTGATGCCAGCAATGGCCACACCGAAATTGCGGCCATAGACCCAGTGGCCTCCATGCAAGCGATTGATAATCCGGAGCTAAAAATGGCTGCAGTGCAGGTTCGTGATAAACTCGCACGTGTCATTGCCGCGCTGTAAATGTTTTCTCCTTGAGGTAATCGGGCCGCGTCAACTGCCCTGCCGGTGATAACACGTTACCTGGCCGCTCTCTGGGTGCGGCCTGGGAAGATACAGCAAATTCTCCGGCCAGGCGCTAGGTGAGCGATCTCGCCAATGGCCGGATTGTTGATGGCTTGGATCGAGGCCCCTGGATCAGCTACCAAAATCACTCTGCGGCACTATCCACATAATCCCAGCTTATGGTCACGATGTAGCAGCGACCGTCCATGTCGCACTCTTGATGGCCGCTTCTTTCTCCAGCCTGGCGACCACCTCATCCAGCTCGCTTGGCGTGGCATTGGTCGGGATCAGGGCCGCTGCCAGTTCGACAACATCCTCGGCCTCGGCGAGCGTGGTAATATTGCGGATGGGATACTGGGCGTCGTCAAGTGCTGCTGCCAGAAGATCCCGCACATCGGCCACATCTTCTGGGTCGCATAAGGCATGGACGGAGTATTGTGCCTCGGTGGCATGCTGATCAATCGGGCGGCGGTTGATGTAATTTACCAGCGGGCGCAGCAGCGTATTGCCCGCAAGAACAAATGCCGTCAGCACCGCGGCCTCGGCCGGAAAACCGCAACCGCAAAACGCACCGACCGCCGCCGAGCACCATAAGGTGCTCGCCGTATTCAGGCCGCGAATATTGGCGCCATCTTTCAAAATGACGCCAGCGCCAAGAAAGCCGATGCCAGAGACAATATACGCAACGATACGGGTCGCACCGTCAGCGCCGCCAAGGCGCAGGCCGAGGTCTGAGAACGCGGCAGCGCCGATGGCAACGAGAACGGTTGTGCGCAACCCCGCCGAGCGCTGGCGCCATTGCCGCTCGGCGCCAATGAGCGTGCCCAAAAGAAAAGCGACACCAAGCTCGATCACCGTCCAGAAGAAAGGCGGGAGATTGCTCACCAAAAACTCCACCAAAATATCAATATTTCACGATCTCCGCCTGGCGATATCCCGCCGCCAGGTTTTCATGGCGTAGCCTGCCAGTTTCGAGGCTCCATCGAGCGCGCATCCGGAGATGCACGGCTGGGAAAGTCCGGCACGGCGTAGCCCATTGGCACCACTCATCAGTAATGCCGCGCAGTGAAGGCATAGGCGGACGGTCAAGCGAGTCTGCCAACCACGTATCACCCTCACCCATGCGGGGCTACCCACCAGCACCATGGAAAAAGCCAATACCCATAACAACCAGCATCACCACGATGTAAACCCGCAAGCCCCAGAAGATGGCCTGTTGCCAGGGTTTTAACGTGACGCGCGCAACACCAGGCGGCGGCGTTAGCCAGCCTTCGCTATGCGCGATCGCGCTGAGGCCGACGGTATCGTCCTGGACGTACTTGTTGCGATTAAGGCGCAAAATAGGCGGCAACTGGTCGGGACGGCGTTGACCACTCCGGGATTCGTTGAAAAGATTATTCCTATGATCCATGTCACGCCTCGCTTACAGTAGGTTGGGGAAAACGGTGGAGATACCGTAGAGGCCGTTGCAAACGATCAGCAGCACCATCACACCGACAGACAGCGCGTTGCGCAGCGGCGAGTTCACGTGCTCGCCGAGTAGTTCCTTGTCGTTTAGCAGCATCAGCAGGAACAGCATGGCTGCCGGCATGAATACGGTAGCGATAACCTGCACTGTCAGGTTCAGGAATCCGACCGGCACGTTGGGGAGCATCAGCACGCTGGCGGAAACCGCTGTACCCACTACCGCGGGGGCGTAGAAATACAGCGAACGGCGCGGCGAGACATTCACCGAGCGCGGCACGTCTAGCGCCTCGCCTATGGCCCAGGCGGTGCTAGCCGTAATCACGATGGCCGCGATCAACCCCGCTTCCAGCAGGCCCAGCGCGAACATCACCATTGCCCCCTGGCCCAGCTTGGCGCCGATACCGTTGACGACATCCTGATCACCGAGCGACGTAGCATTGGGCAGGGAATGCAGATACTGGCCCGACAGCACGATGATGGCGATGGCGACAACCACCATGCCCACGACACCCAGCATCAGGTCGCGCCGGCTGGCCGGGATGTCGGGCACCAACAAGCCTTTGTCGACGACACAGGATTGCTGGAAGAACAACTGCCAGGGCGCGATGGTGGTCCCAAAATTTGCCGAAATGAGGATCAGGAACGAGGCCGAGAACAATCCGCCCGGCAGAGTCCAGCCGGAGGCGCCGGTAAAGGTGCGGCCGATGGCGGACCAGTCGGGATGCGACATCAGCGCCAGCGGCACGAAAACCATATTGAACGCCGCGACAAGCAGAGAAACCCGCTCCCAGCTCGAATATTTTAGAAATACCAGCACCCCGGTGATGAAGGCGAAAGCCAGAGGGATCGTTACCAGATACGGCACATGGAAAATTTCGCTGGCAACGCGGATGCCGATGAATTCCGTCATCAGGGTGAGAATATTCGCCGCCACCAGGTCGAAAAGCGAGAACGCGCCCCAGAACGCGCCGTAGCGCTTCCAGATCATCTCAGCATGGCCCCGGCGCGTGACAGCGCCCAGGCGGATGGTCATTTCCTGCACCAGATAGGCAATGAAGCCGAGCGGGATCATCAGCGGGATAAACAGACTGATGCCGTATGTCGCGCCGGTCTGGGCATAGGTGATGACGCCGCCGGCATCATTATCGCCGAGCATGACGAGCAGACCCGGTCCGACCAGTGCCAGAATAAGCGCCAGGCGGTTGCGGAGCGTTCTGGGCGCGGCGCGCAGCCGCTGCAGATGTAACCGGTCGCGCAGCCGTTCCTCCAGGCCCTCGGTGTAAGAAACAGGTGCCGCGAGGTCGATATCTAAAATTTTGTTGATTTCGGTCATGAGCCGTCTCCAGCGGCCACCGCATATCCGGTGGCCGCTTATCCAGTTAAAATCTTGCGGTTAGTGCGCGGTGAAGTCAGCCTGAGGCACTTCGGTGTCCCAGTGATAGGTCACACGGCCACCGGGCTGTTCCACCCAGTGCATGACCACCACAGGCCGGTGGCCGCGGCCCCCGTCCAGGGGGCGCTGAACCTCGTGGCTGATTTGCGCGACAGTGGTGGCGGAAAAAACTTTGTTGAAGCAGGTGTGCAGGTTCATGGCCATTGCGGCCTCCTCTGGCTCAAGCGGTTGCTGTGAGCCCGGGAGGCGCGGCCATGAGGGGGTCAGCGCATCAGCGCGACACCCCGAATGGAACATGCCCGGCCCGGGCGATGGAGCAATCAGCGGATAGCTTCACGGCAGGCAGGAAATGCCTACTGTCGCTCTCCGTTGATTGTTGGCTAGATCGCGGGTTCATGGCGTCCTTCGATTGGGTTGAATGAATGATGCCGGTCAACGACACTGGTCTCTTTGGTCGTGCCACGCTATATACCCCCTACCAGTATAAGGTCAAGCGGCAAATGGATTACTCGGACAAGGAAAAACGCAAGCTGGTGAACAGGCTGAGCCGCTTGCGGGGGCAGGTGGAGGCGATGCGTCTGGCCCTGGAGCAGAACACCGATTGCACGGCGCTGCTGCAACAGGCAACAGCCTGCCGGGGGGCGCTGGACGGCTTTATCGCCACCGTGATCGAGCATCATGTCCGCCAGCATCTGGTGGACCCTAAACAGGATGCGGCTGAAAGGTCCAAGGCAGCCGAGGAGCTGATCCACATCGTTCATGCGTATTTAACATGAAATTCCGGAAATCCGCCTAAACTCTGTCAAACTCGTCCTGGAGGCCGCACATTGTCTTACAATAACGCGACGGTCTCGCGCCGAACAACTCCTGCTTTGGCCCTTGCGGCACTCGGTATCGTCTATGGCGATCTCGGCACCAGCCCGCTTTACACGATGCAAACGGTGGTGGACGACGCTGGCGGGCATGTCGATCCGCATCTGGCGCTCGGCATATTGTCGCTGATCTTCTGGACCCTCGTCATCACCATCTCTGTCAAATACTGCGTGTTCGTGATGCGCGCCGATAATCATGGCGAGGGTGGGATTCTCGCGCTGATGTCCCTGATCGGCCGCAACAGCTCGGAGACCGGGCGTCTTCTCGTCTATTGCGGCCTGTTCGGCGCCGCTCTGATCTATGGCGACGGCATCATTACGCCAGCCATTTCGGTTCTCAGCGCGCTCGGCGGGGTGGATGTGGCGACCAACGCGCTCGACCCATACATCATGCCGCTTGCCGTCATCATCCTGGTGAGTTTATTCGCGGCACAGCATTTCGGCACCGCCAGCATCGGCAAATTCTTTGGCCCGGTCATGCTGGTTTGGTTCATCGTCATTGGCCTGCTTGGCATCATCGGCGTCATCCACCATCCGGCGGTGCTGGAAGCCATCAACCCCTATTATGCGTTCAGCCTGCTCGCCGCCAAAGGCTGGGCGAGTTTCGTGGTACTGGGCGGGGTATTTCTTGCAGCCACGGGTGGCGAGGCAATGTACGCGGATATGGGTCATCTCGGCTGCAACCCGATCCGCTCTTCCTGGTTCCTGATCGTTCTGCCCGCCTGCCTGCTGAATTATGCAGGCGAGACTGCGTTGATGTTCGGGCCGATGAAGCAGGGGGACAACCCATTCTTCCTGCTGGTGCCGGGCTGGGCGCTCTATCCAGTTGTCGCCATTTCCGTCGTCGCCACCATCATCGCCAGCCAGGCGATCATCACTGGCTCCTACTCGCTCACGCGCCAGGCCATGCAGCTTGGCTGGTTTCCGGGCCTGCGCATCCGTCAGACATCCGACACCGAATATGGCCAGATCTATGTGCCATTAGTGAACTGGGTAATGATGACGCTCACCGTGCTGCTGACGATGACTTTCCAGACATCAAACCGGCTGGCCGGCGCCTACGGTACGGCAGTCTCCACCACCATGCTCCTGACAACCGCTTTGCTCTATACGGTGATGCGCGAGCGCTGGGGCTGGCGCAGCATCACGGCAATACCCGTGGCGGGGTTGTTTCTGTTTGTGGACCTTAGTTTTTTCACTGCCAATCTGCTCAAGATCAAGGCCGGCGGCTGGATACCGCTCACATTCGGCGCCATCATTTTTGCTAGCATGATCACATGGCGGCGTGGCACCAGCCTGCTACGCGAACAACTGGCGAAGCTGACCGAAAAGCCGGGGCCATTTCTGCAAAAACTCGCTGATGGAAAAATTTCACGGGTTCCCGGAACGGCGATTTTCCTGAGCCGTACTGGCGCCAAGGTGCCGCCATTGATGACCCGGCATGTCGCGCAATTCGGCGTGCTGCCGGAGGTCGCAATCAGCCTGACCATCAAGTTCGAGGAAATCCCCCGTATCGCCCCGGCCGAGCGGGTACAGGTCGAGAAAGTGGCGGATGGCATCTGGCATCTCACTGTGCATTTCGGCTTTGTCGAAGTACCAAGCCTACCCCTCGCTCTACGCGAGGCACGGACCCAGGGCTGCCCCGTTGACCTTGATAAAGCCCTCTATTTTGGCGCCCGCGACGATGTGGTCCGCGCCAAATTCAAAAATGGCCTGATGATATGGCAACGTCTGCTGTTTGGCTTCATGTACCGCAATAGCGTGCATACGGTCGACCGCTTCAGCCTGACGCCAGAACAGGTGGTTGAGATTGGCCGACAGATTGAAATTTAACCATCCGAGTTTGGCGGGCTGCAGGAAAATGACATTTAGCCTTGAGCCACAGCGCGGTCCCGATCGGCACCGGATAGGCTCCCGCTCTTGACCGGCTTTTCTAATTAATATCAGCGCATAGTTGCGATTTAGAGTTGGGGTTCCGCAGCAATTCCTAATGACAGCCAGGCACATGATGCGGTGCGAGGGTTTCTGAATAAGTAGTCAATCGTTAAATAGCACGGCTACGCAGTCAAGCATCAAAACGATACCGTTATCGGCAGCAAAAATATCAAGGCGTTTGGGTTCTTCTTCGCCGGATCGGCAGGATCAGCAATGCCGCCGCCCGGATGGACGATGTATTGAAAATCGGCACCGAGACTGAGCCAAGGGGTGATAACTACGTTGTAGGATAGTTCGACATCGGATTCCGCGTTGGGAATCGGCTGCATCGGTTGACCCGCCGCATTCTGCTCCCGGATCAGCCTGGCCTGGCGGCCGTTGATCCAGTCACGGGCCGCCGCAATCGCCAACGTGTCCTGGGGGCGCGCTGGAATCGGCCCTGTCATCGCCAGGCCACCTTGGAGATTGGTGGTAATCATATCCTGAACGGCAGCCGTATGAGCGAAGCGAACGAACGCTTGCAGATTGCGGCCGCCGTTGCCCTGCCACAGAGTCTGGGTATCGCCCACGTAAACAACCGCATTGCCATGATCGAGGCGCGCGGGTCCAGCACCTGATGCCGCGAGTGAACGGCCGCTGGAATCAAAAAGCAAATCAGGCTGACTAAGCGTATCATGGAGGGCACCGACCAGCAGCGTACCTTTTCCGAGCACAGGTAGCGCATAATCTCGCTGCACCTCGGCAATAACAAGCACGCCGGAATTAAGCGGAAATTGAAAGCCGTTGGGGTTACGAGCCTGAACCGGCAGTTGATTAAAGGGAGGGGCGGCTGGCGAGCCACTGAATAGACCTATCCGCAGCCGAATTTTTTCCATCGCCTGGACCGCTATCAGCGCACCCGGCGATTCGAAAGGATACGCAGGACCACCATCGGGCAGATTGATGGCCATGATGTTGCGGTAGGTATAGTTGCCGTCGAGAAAAGTGGCTCCGGCCGGATTTTGATCAAAATTCTCGTCCAACCCGAATTGGCCCAGCTTGATGTGAATTTTATTCTGCGAGGAGTGCCACTCGAAAAAGGCATCCGCCAGTCTTCCGCCATCAGGCGCTTCGATCAAGTCGATCGGGCTAAGGCTATGGACATAGTAGGATGTTGGGCCGTGCCCTTGTACAACAAAGGCCGACGCATAAAACGACAAATCTGACATTCCGGTGATCTTGCTAAGATCGACTTGCACCGAGGGTATCAGCAACCCGGCGAAGAAAGTACCTTGCCTGGAGCCTCCGCTGATCACAGCGCCCGGAACGGCCTGGTCCATCAGCTTGAACGTAATTGGCGCCGCAGCACGCGCGGGGTGAAGAGTTGCCAAAACACCAATAACTACAAGCAACCGGTAGGGGTTCGGCGGGCGATCTGTAAGGTAAGAATAGATTTTGGTTTTCTGAATTTATTTCTAGCCACGATTAATTATCCAGGTGTGTTTTGTAGCCATATCACGAATGATGGAAGCTTTTATTTTGAGTTTTTACCCGGCCGCTCTCTGGGTGCGGCCTGCGACGATACAGTAAATTTTCCACCCAGCCGCTAGGATCCGGTGATTTGCAGGTGGTACCTTCGCGCTTTGCTTTCACCATACCGTTTTCTATTTCCGCGATGGTGACGACCGGCAGGAGCGGTTTGGTTGAGAGAGGAGGCGCAGTGGTGAGCTATTGATCTGATGCTGAGGAGCCGGCGGGGGCGCTGGATCCGCCAGATACACGATCGTGTGCGTGCCGGTGATGAATATCCGGATAATGCGGGTGCTTATGCACAAGCGGGTTATGCTTATGCCAATGGCTATGCGGTTCACCCGGCGGCGCATCCGGCCCGTGTGAATGCTCATGGTGTTCGTCATGAACATGCCGGTGTTCATGTTCCAGCGCCGTGTGCGTATGTTCGTGCTGATGGCGTTCCGTCAGATGTATCCACAGGCCCACCGCCATAAAGGCGCCCGCGGCAACAAGCCGGATCGTCAGCGGCTCATGGAGCAGCACCAGCGAAAGCACCGCGCCGATAAAGGGCGCCAGTGAGAAATAGGCTCCCGTGCGCGCCGTTCCCAGATGACGCAACCCGAGCACGAATAGCACGAGGCTAACCCCATAACCGAAAAACCCGACCACACCTGCCGCAACGACGATGCCAACACCGGGCACCGGCGCACCTTGCTCCAATGCGAGCATCAGGTTGATCGTCCCTGCCACCAACCCCTTTATCATCGCAATCTGCACCGGATCGGCCGAGGAAAGCTTGCGGGTGAGATTATTGTCGATACCCCACGACAAGCAGGCGGCGGCGATGAGGACGGCGCCCCAGTCGAGTGACGCACCGCCCTGCCACGACAACAGCGCCGCGCCGGCCAGGATGGAGAACGCACCGAACAGCAGCCGCCGGTCAACGTTTTCATGGAAAACCAGCCACGCGATGCCCATCGTGGCCAGGCCCTCCAAATTGAGCAGCAAGGAGGCGTTGGTGGCTTGCGTGCGGGCGAGGCCGAACATGAGGAACAAAGGGCCCAGGATGCCGCCTGCCGCAATAACAACGGCAAGCCACGGCAAATCCGAGCGGCGCAGCGGGGCTTCAACCGCCGGAAGACGCAAAGCGTTGCGCGATAGATGCACAGCCGCCAGGCCAAGTCCAGCACCCAGGTAGAGCAGGCTTGCCATCATCCAGGGGCTGACGTTGCCCAACAGCAATTTCGCCAAAGGGGTACTGGCGCCGAACAGCGCGGCGGAGAGGAGCGCAAGCGTGACGCCGCCAAATGATGAGTGAGTGTCGCGCGCCATGGGTCCTACACGATCTCATCCGGCTCGAGGGCGCATGGTTGCGTACCGCCTCCGTTCTCAACTTGAAACGTCGCGTGACTGATGCCGAAATGCTCCCGTAATTCCTCGGCGGCGTGGTGCAGCATATCGTCGTCGATGCCAGCGCCCGGACGGACCAGATGCGCGGTCAGCGCTACTTCCGTCGTGCTCATACCCCAAATGTGCAGGTCGTGGATGGCTGCCACGCCGGGCAATTTTTGCAGGAATGCGGCTACCTTCGTCTGGTCGACACCGGGGGGCACCGCATCCAGCGCGAGATTCATGGACTCCCGCAGCAGGCTCCATGTGCCGGCGACGATGACAACGCTGACAACAAGGCTGATGGCCGGATCGACCCAGTGCCAGCCGGTCCATAAAATGACCGCGCCCGCCACCACCACGCCGAGCGCCACCAGGGCATCAGACGCCATATGCAAAAAAGCGCCTTTGATGTTCAGGTCATCTTTGCGTCCGGCCATGAACAGGAGCGCGGTAATGCCGTTGACGGCAATGCCGACCGCCGCGACGGCCATGATAATGGAGCCGGTAACCGGTTCTGGCTCAATCAGCCGTAGGATGCCTTCCCAGGCGATGCCGCCCGTGACCACGAGCAGTACGATCGCATTGCTGAGCGCCGCGAGAATGGAGAGGCGGCGCAGGCCGTAAGTGTAGCGGCCGCTAGGCAGCCGCTTGCCGAGCACGGCGGCGATCCATGCGGTGCCCAGGCCAAGCACATCCCCCAAATTATGGCCCGCATCGGCCAGCAGCGCGAGCGAGTGCGCCACGACGCCATAAAACGCCTCGCCCAGGACATAGGCCAGGTTAAGCGTGATGCCGACGGCAAAAGCCCGACCGAAACTGGCCGGGGCGTGCTGGTGCCCCCCAGAGCCGTGGTGATGCCCGTGATCATGATCATGCCCGGCGCGGTCTTCGTCGTGATGATGTCCAGACATATAATTCATTCTCCTGAAACGGCATGCAGGTGTTGGTTTTCGGCGCGGAGTTCGCCACGCGCCTGCACGACGATTTGCAGGCCACCCCAGAGCCCAAGGCTACCCATGACGCCCGCCACAATAATATCAGGCCAGTTGGTGCCCGTGCCGAATACGCCAAAGGCGGCGAGCATCACGGCGGCATTACCGAGCGCGTCATTCCGCGAGCAAATCCACACCGAACGCATGTTCGCATCCCCCCTGCGAAAACGATAAAGCATTAGCGCTACGCCGCCATTGGCAACGAGAGCGGCAAGCCCGACCAGCCCCATAACCTCAGCCCGCGGCAGCCCGCCATAGACTGCATGCCAAGCGGTGTTTCCCAGCACCCAGAGGGCGAAGACAATCATGGTGCTGCCTTTGATGACCGATGCCCTGGCGCGCCAGGCGAGCGCCATTCCCGCAACACCCAGGCTAATGGCGTAGTTCGCGGTATCGCCGAAAAAATCCAGCGCGTCGGCTTGCAACGCCGTTGATCCCGCCGCGACGCCCGCGATGACCTCCGTCAGAAAGAAGCAGCCGTTGACCACAAGGGCGATCCAGAGCGCCTGACGCCAACGCGTGGAGTTCAGCGGCGTGTCGCTCTTACAGCCGGTATCATTGCAGCAAGCCATAAGGTCACTCTCGACAACATTCGATTGGTGACCGTATAAACCCTGTAGTGGATACAGGGTCAAGCAATGACTGGCACGACTTTTAGCATCGGCGAACTGGCTCAGGCGACCGGCACCAAAGTGGAGACGGTCCGCTATTATGAGCGGATTGGCCTTTTGCCAGCTCCCAGCCGCACAGGGGGCAATTACCGGGCTTATGCGCGCGCTCATCTGGAGCGACTGAGCTTCGTGCGACGCGGCCGCGATCTTGGATTTTCGCTTGATGAGGTGCGGGAATTATTACGGCTCTCTGATGATCGCGATCAGTCCTGCGCGGAGGTGGACCGTATAGCACGCCATCACCTGATCGAGGTCGAGCGCAAGCTGTCCGACCTTAAAGCGCTACGTGCTGAACTGCGCCAGATGCTTGACCACTGCCAGCATGGGACCATCGCTGAGTGCCGTATTATTGAAGCGCTCGCTCCAATTTCATAATTTGAGCATTTTAAAAAATGCTCTTTGCTCAGCTCTGTCCATCGTCTGGTCTACCTCCACGATTTGGTCGTCCGTTGACCCACGACGGTGGCATTTTATCGATGAGGCAGTCCTCAAAGGCAATATGCTCAACTATTGGCCTGTAGCCGTTCAGGTTTTTTGTGTCGTTAAAGCTGTGCAAAAGTTGCACCAACCAGAGAATATTTTTGATTTTTGATAATCTGTTGTTTTTAAATATATCTTGTTCTGGACCATCTTGTATTGTCAGGGCAGGAAGCCTGATCATTATTCAATTTTCGCAATTATGTTCTTTAAATTTTTGAATTCGTACGCACGATACCCTAAAAAATGCACTAAAAAGCGATCCAACCTTCCGTTTTTCATCCCCGAGGCGCCGTAATCGCCGGAACCTGAAAATAGAGAGCCTCACGGCACCCATGGTTCACTGCGGTTCCTATCTTTTCTCAACGTCAGCCGCGCGGCAGGACGCGCCACAGCCAGATACCTGATGCGCCAACAAGGCCAGCCGTGAGCCAGAGAGTGGGCCGCGTCGCCTGCTCGAACTGCGCGACCAGGCCAAGCAGGAGCGCGCCAATCGCATAGCCCGTGTCACGCCAATAGCGGTAGGTACCAAGCGCCTTGCCGCGGATTAGCGGCGCCGCCCGGTCCGACATGGCGGCGATCAAATTTGGGTAAAGCAGCGCCATGCCAACCCCCATGATCACCACGGCAGGCAACCAAAGTGAGGCGCCGCGCCCGGCAGCCGTGAGCGCGATGCCGGCCGCAAGCAAAAAGAAGCCTGCTATCACCGGCGAACGGCGCCCTATCTGGTCCCCGAGATGGCCCGTCCAAGGCTGGGATATGCCCCAGACCATGGCGTAGGCGCCGGTCAGCCAACCAATTTCAACCAGTCCGGCGCCGTGCGCCTTGAAGAAAAGCGGAAACATCACCCAGACCAGCGTATCAGCGATTTTGTTAACAATTCCCCCCTGGCAGATGGCGCGTCCGACTTTGTCGTGGAAGGAAAATTTCACAAAGATGGCACGCAAATCGAGTGTATGATCATGCGGCGCGGCGTTGCCTGCCTCCGCATGTTCAACCTTCACCCAAGCCAGCGTGTCCCTTATGCCCAGCAGGCCGATAAATGCCAGAATGATCGTGACGATGCCCATAATGAACAGGGCCTCGCGCGCGCCAACCATTGCAGCAAACAGGGCGGCACCAGCGCCAGCCAGACCGACCGCGGCATAACCCGTCGCCTCGTTGATGCCGACAGCCAGGCCGCGCTGATGACTGCCCGCCAGATCGATCTGGCTGGTGACGGTCATCGTCCATGTAAAACCCTGGCTGATACCCAGGAAAACATTGGCCGCTACAATCCACCACCAGTCCTGCGCATTCCAGATCAGCAGGGGAATGGGAATGGCGGCAATCCACCCCGCGACCAATACCGGTTTGCGTCCGAAATGATCGGCAAAACTGCCGGCCACCAGATTAAGCGCGCCTTTCACGATACCAAAAGAGAGCACGAAACTCGCCAGGAAGAGAAAGGCGCCCGGCGCCACACCAAAATCGCGCGCCACCGTGGGCAGAACGGCACGCTCCATGCCGATGATGAGACCGACGAAAAAAACTTGAAGGGCCTGAAGGACGAACTGCGCGCGATTAGCGCCAATGCCGCGGATGTGCGCCACGCCCGCGCGCGCCGGGGCTGATGCTTCCATTTGTCGCGTCATGCCACGCCAACAGCAATCGGCAAGCCTGCTGCCCGCCATTCCGGCAGGCCATCTACGAGCCGTCTGGCGGTAAACCCTTGCGCCCGCAACCGTGCCACGGCCTCAAACGAGAGTACGCAATAGGGGCCACGGCAATAGGCGATAACCTCCCGGCCGCTGGGCAAAGCGGCCAGATGTTGTTCCAGGCTTGCGAGTGGAACATTGAGCGCGCCCGGCACATGACCAAGCCTGAATTCATCCTCCGGCCGCACATCGAGAACCGTCACCAGCCCATCGCGCAGCCGGGCGGCCAGATCCTCGCGCGAGAGCGGCTCCATCTCATCGCGCGTTCGGAAATAGGCCGCCATCACCTGTTCAATCTCTGCGATATTGCGCTCACCCACGCGCCCAAGACTTCCCAGAAGCTGCACGATCTCAGCGTCTCCCTCCAGGCTGTATAGCATCCGCTTGCCATCACGGCGCGGCTCCACCAGCCGGGCACGGCGCAAAATCTGCAAATGACGCGAAGCATTGGCAAAGCTCAATCCTGTGCGGGCTGACAGCTCTTCCACGCTACGCTCCCCCTGGCCAAGCTGTTCCAGCAATTCCAGCCGGTGCACATGGCCTAGCGCCTGCGCGATTTCGGCGAGACACGCAAACACTGTCTGTTTAGGGTTCCGGCTTGACATCGCTTTTACCATGATAAATCATTAATTATAACGATTGAATGAATAAAGCCGCGTTTCAGTCAAGTCAAATCCGGGAGCCGCCATATGATTTTACGCCAGTTTTTGCACCAGGATCCGGTTGCAATCTCTTACCTGTTCGGGTGTGGCGGACGCGCCTGCTGTGCTGTGGTTGACCCCGTGGGAGACCCGGCTGCGTATCTGCGCGCCGCGGAAGAAACCGGGATGCGTATCCTGTTCGTGATCGACACGCATCTGCACGCCGATCACCGCTCCGCGGCCCTGGCGCTCGCACGCGCGGCGAAGGCCGAGTATGTGCTGCATCGCGCGGCTGAAGTGTCCTTCCCGGCACGGCGCGTCGCCGATGGCGAGCGGCTTGAGCTTGGCAATGTGTTGGTTGATGTGCTGCACACGCCGGGGCACACGCCCGAACATGTCTGCCTGCTGGTCACGGACAAGACCCGCGCCGATGAACCATGGTTCGTGCTGACCGGCCATACGCTCATGGTCGGCGATGTGGGGCGGACCGAACTGGCCAGCGATGCGGCTGCAGGGGCGCGGACCCTGTTTGGGTCGTTACAACGCCTCAAAGCCCTTCCAGACCATATCGAGGTTCTACCCGGAGCGTTTGCCGGGTCGGTCTGCGGCCGGCGGTTAAGCGGCAAGCCTGTTTCAACAATTGGCTTCGAGCGGCGCCATAATGCCGCATTTCGTATCGGCGAGGCGGAAGAATTCGTCGCCTTCATGCTCCAGGACATTCCGCCCGCACCACCGCAGGCCGCGCAAATACGATCATGGAATGCCGGCCAGCCCGCAGACACCAGATGAGCCCCCGTTAACGGCCGTTGCGGCCTGCAGGAGCACGCTTGATGAACACCCAGCCAAGCCGGTTACAATCGATCCGGATGCCTATACATCCTGGCGCGGCACATGGCTCGACGCCACCACGGAACGGCTCGAACACCACGAGGTTCTTGAGTTGATCGAGGATATTGCCGGCATGCAGGTGCTAGGAGCCTGTCCCGGTAACGGGCTAAATTCACTCGACAAGATGGTTGCGTCGTGATTCTGTTTTTTGATGAGCAAAGTGTTTCGCCCTTGGAAGACCGATGAAGTCTGGCTGCTTCCGCCTTCGGTGGCGGACTTCGTCCCCGCCGGCCATCCGGCCCACCTGATCCGCGATCTGGTCAGCGAGGAGCTTGATCTTTCCGCCTTATCATCCGGCCATGATGGTGGCACTGCTCCTTTATGCCTATCGCAGCGGTGTTTATTCGTCGCGCCGGATCGCGCGCGGCTGCGAGGAGCGGCTGGATTTTCAGGCGGTGACGGCGCTCAACCAGCCGGACTTCCGGACCATCAGTGAATTTCGCCGGCGCCACCTGGATGCGTTGGCCGGTCTGTTCGTGCAGGTGCTGGCGCTGTGTCGCAAGGCGGGTCTGGCTGAACTGGCTCATGTTGCTGTTGACGGCACCAAGATCAAAGCCAATGCCTCCAAGCATAAGGCGATGAGCTACGCCCGCATGGTGGAAGCCGAGGCTGAACTTACCCGCGAGGTGAACGAGTGGCTGGCACGCGCGGCAGCCGAGGATGCGGCCGAAGACGCCGCGCACGGCAGCACGCGCCGCGGTGATGAACCGCCCGACTGGATGCGTGACAAGCAGGCGCGGCTGGCGCGCATCCGTGCCGCCAAGGCTGAGCTCGAGGCCGAAGCCCGCGCCGCGGAAGCCGCCCGGCCGCCGCCGCCAGCAAACCCTGACGGCAGTGCCAAACCCCGGCCGGGCAGAACCCCAAAACACGAGCCAGGCAAACCAAAGCCCAAGGCGCAGCGCAATTTCACCGATCCGGAAAGCCGGATCATGAAAGGCCGCGATGGCTTCATCCAGGCGTATAATGCGCAGGCCGCGGTCGATGCCGGCGCACAGATCATCGTGGCGCACCGGCTCACCAACAACGGTTCTGATCAAGACGCCCTGCTGACGCTGCTCGATGCGATCGAGGGCAACACCGGCGAGATGCCCAATGAAGTCTCCGCCGATAACGGTTTCTGTTCAGAAGCAAATCTTGAGGGGCTCAACGCGCGCACGGTTCGCGGCTATGTCGCGGCAGGGCGCGCAAGCTCGCCAGGCAGCGGCAAAAAAGGTGGCAAGCTGGTTCAGGCCATGCGCGCCAGACTCCGAAAAGGTGGACATCGAAGCCGGTACCGTATCCGAAAATACACCGTCGAACCCGTGTTTGGACACATCAAGCAGGCCAGAGGCTTCCGGCAGTTCCTCCTCCGCGGTATCGATAAGGTCAAAGCAGAATGGGCAATGATCTGCACCGCCCATAACCTCGCAAAACTCACCGCTTGAGGGGGAGCGCCGAAAATGAAAACACGGGGCTAATGCAGATAATTGCTGCCGTAAAGATTACCAGGACAGGCTCCTAGATGCGGGCTGCGGAGACGGTACATTGATGGCGTCGGGATTAGTGACGGCTGCGGTGCGCGGGGCGGTGTTCTATCCCCCAGCAACACTTTTGGCCCGAATCACGGCCCCGATTGACCCTTCCCGCGCGCTGCCGCACCACCTTCGGCGCCATACGCGGCAACATGTCAACGGCTGAAAACACGCAGGCTAATTGTTTAGTTCCGGAGCGCGGCAGCGATCCGGTTTCCCGGTCTGACACGCCCACGTCCTAAGGCGCCAGGGCCGGGGGCGTCCGCGCTTGCTCCCCTTCGATCCGTCCGTCGCGCATGCTGATCAGCCGGTCGAAGCGGTGGAAGATCGACTCGTCGTGCGTCACCACCAGAATTGCCGCACCCTGGTCTCTGGCGATGCGCTCAAGCATGTTCATGACGCCCTGAGCACGCGCCGAATCGAGGGGGGCCGTCGGCTCATCGGCGAGGATGATGTGTGGAGCATTCGCGATTGCGCGCGCGATCGCGACACGCTGCGCCATGCCGCCGGAGAGCTCTGACGGATAGGCGTGCATTTGGTGCATGTCGAAATAATCGAGCAGCGCTTCGGCGCGTTCGCGTGCCTGATGCCGCCCCGAGCCGGCCAGCTCCATCGCAACCGCGACATTCTCGGTCGCGTTCAGGAACGGCAGCAGGTTGTGGGTCTGAAAGATGAAGCCGATCTTCATCAGACGCAGGCGCCGGAGGTCGCGCCGCAGGAAGCGTCCATCATAGATCGGCTCGCCGTCGAGCTGCATCCAGCCGCTGTTTGGTTCGGTCACACAGCCGATCACGTTGAGCAGCGTGCTCTTACCGCAGCCGGAGGGGCCACGCAGACCAACCACCTCGCCTGCGCTCACCGTGAGCGTGATATCGACGAGTGCGTCAACACGCATCTCTCCCTGGCCAAAATGCTTACTGATGGCACCAAGCTCGATGCGCGGCACACGGTCCGGCGGTGCGGGACTATCCACCGGCCAGGGCCTCAGCCGGGTTGACCTTGACGGCCGCGCGCACCCCGAGCACCGAGCCGGCGAGGCAGACCACGATAATGATAGCAAGGATGATCAGAAGATCGCGTGGCTCTATCTGTACCCGGCGCGGGAAGGCGCCTTTCGCTTCTTCGATCAGCGCGAACCCGATCGCGAAACCGCTTAGCCCGAGTGCCAAGGCTTGCTGGACGATCATCGCGATGATGACGCGATCCGGCGCGCCGATGAATTTCAGCGTGGCGATCGAACGCAGCTTGTCCATCGTCAGCGTGTAGATGATGAGGGTGATAATCACCGCCGAGACGGCGACCAGGATCCCCATGAACATGCCGAGCTGCGCCTGCATCTTCCGGATGACGAATTGAGTGAGATAACCCTCTTCCTCAGCCTCCGAGACGGCCCCGAGATGCTTCCATCGCGCTATATCGTTTGCGACCACCGGCGCCGAGGCGCCGGGTTCAAGCCGGACCAGGATGGCATTGATATCAGTGGTCGTGGGCGGATTGCGCCCCGAGGCCTGCTCGCGCCGCTCAAGCGCCGGCGGGACCGCGAATTGCAGCGCCTGCGCGTCCAGCAATGTCACCCAGGCCATCGGGTCGCCGCTCGAACTCACCATGCTGTGCGTAAGACCGACAACTTCGTAGGGGTCGTTATACGGTCCGAGAGGTATTCTCTCGCCGAGCTTCAGGCCGGAAGACGCGTCGGCGACGATTTGATAGTGGCTCTCGGTCAGCCCATGGCCGGCAATGAGATTTGGTGGTCCGCTAGGCCGCCCAATCTCATAGCCTTCCAGGAATAGTCGCTCCGGCCTGCCGGCGACGGCGGTCTGCACCGTTTGGAAGGTGACGGCGCCGGCAGCAGCCACGCCGGGCATGCGGCGGATCAGCTCGCGCGTATCGCGCGGAATACGAGAGGGCTCCGCGAACGGGCCGAAGGTACGTGGCTGCACCACCCAGAGATCCGCATCGAGGGCTCGCGGTAAGGCGAGGGCATCAGTCAATGCACCTTCGTAGATGCCGGCCATCGCAATCACCACGCCGATCAGCATGCCAATGCCGAGCGTCGTCAAGGCGAAGCGGAGTTTATTCCGCCGTACGTCACGCAGCGCAAGGTTCATGGCGATGGGCCCGATGCCACAACCACCGCGCGCCCGGCCCGAAGCCCATTCGTCGGCACAGTCACGACCTTCGCACCCTCGGGCAGACCTCCCACCACCGGGAGGGTCCCGTCGAGAAACTCAGACCCGAAGGAAACCTTGCGCTGATGGAGCCGCCCGTCCTCGACGGTCCAGACCGTGCCTTGATCGTTCGCCAGTCCTGCCACCGCGCTCTGCGGCACCTTCACGGCCTGAGCGAGTACGCCGGTCGTGATATACACCTCGGCCTGCTCAGCCAGATGGATGTTTGGCGGTAATGAGTCGAACGCGACGTCGACCAACCGCTCCTCGTTCACCGGGTCGCTTTGAATCTCGATCCGCGCGACGTGGCCCGGATAGCGCCGTCCCTGCTCGGAGCGCAGCGTGATCTCCGCCTTCTGTCCGACACGAAGGCGTCCGGCCAGCCGTTCATCGACGTACCCGACCACCCAGATCGTGCGCGGATCCACCAGCGTGAACACCGTCTGGCCCGGCACCGGCATGGCGCCGAGATTTAGGTTGCGCGCCAGCACCCAGGAGTCGTAGGGCGCGCGCAATGTATAATTGTCGAGCGTGGCTTGCTCGAATGCCTCCTGAGCCAAGGCGCCGGCCAATCCGGAACGAGCCGTCTCCACTTCGACCCGGGCAACGTTGAGATTGGCTTCCGCCACGCGCTGGGCCGTGACAAGGGTCTGGGTCTCTTCCACCGACGCAAAGCCTTCTTTCACCAGGGTCTGCCGACGCGCGGCGATCGCCTTGGCGTTGGCGAGGCTTGCGGCGGCGTTGGCCATGTCCGCATCGCCCTTGTCGATCGCCGCCCGCGCCTGCTGCACACCCACTTCGGCTATCGCCACCTGCGCCGCGATGTCCCGCGCATCGAGCCGCGCGAGCACTTGGCCCGCCTTTACGTGGTCGCCCTCATTAGCGTTGATCTCATTGATAACCCCGGCAACTTTGAACCCAACGGCCGATTGCACGTCGGCCCCAATGGTGCCGAGGCCGAACACCTGCTCCGCGACGTTCGTCTGTGCGGGCGCAACCTCGACCGTGACCGCTTGCGTATAGCTGCGCAAGAGCCATCCTGCTCCGGCAGCCAAGGCAAGGATGGCGGCGAACCATATCGTGGCGCCCCGCCACGAGCGGGGCCGGTGCAGCAAGCGCCGCTGCTTCGCAGCCTCGTCAGGCCGGGGAGGGTTTTCCAGAAGCGGTACGGACGGCTGCAGAGGCAAAGTGGCCATCGTGCTCACCGCTTGCTCAGCGGCACTATCGGACCGGCGGCGGTTACGAAAAGCGTAGTGGCGAAGCTTGCCGCCGATAGTGCCCCGCGGCCGGGCAAGCAACCGGGCATTGAATATTCCCCAAATGTCACAGTCTTTCTACTTCTCCTCGAGAGCGGGTGCCTTGATCCTGATCAAGACTCTGGCCTGAAAACCACTCCATCTGCTCACCTCGAGCGATTTCCAGGCGGTGCATCGGGTAGAAATTCACGTTGGCTAGGATGCCTGACGAACCCGGGGCAGCGGATCATTGCAACCATGCTTTGTGCCCCCCATCCTGCTACTTGAGGCGAGTGGCAGATCGGCGTATGGACGGTTCTGATGGGTGGATTAACCGCATTCTGGCGCTCAATTTTGGCACTGGTCATTGTGATCTCAGTGATGACGCCATCCTTTGCCCGCGCTATGCCCATGCAATCAGGGCCGATGCAAACAAATGTGATGATGTCCATGGGCTGCAATCGGCTTCATTGTGCAGACCACCCATCCGGCTCGCCTACAAAAATAAAAGCAAGCGGCTGTGCTGCTGCGGTATGTATATCGCCTGGCTGGGTTTTGCCGGCGCAATTTGTTGTCTCGGCGGTCTCGTTCTATCCGATCCGCCACGAGCTTGCATCTCAGGCTGCGCCCACCGGTATATTGCGCATTCCCGACCCATACCCTCCTAGACAGCTTCCCTAAAATCTAGCCGCCGCTCCTGACCGGGCTGGCGGCATCGGGAACTTGTCCGGACGCGACAGCGTCAGTCTGGCTGTACAATTTCCGCATGCGTGCGGAGATTCAGCCCTTTTTGGGGTATGATTTCATGTCAATCATAGGGTCGACGGCCTTGAGCCGGCGGCGTTTGTTAATGGCCGGGGGCGCCATTGCAACCACGCGCTTATTGCAAGCGCAGCGCGCGAGTGCCGTGGAAAATAACAACAGTACTGTTAACCTGAAACCGGCACCGGCCTTGGCGCCCATCATGGGGACCGGTCAACCGGAAACGCCCGTGCTTGCCTATAATGGCATAGTGAGTGGCCCGGTCCTGCGTTTGCACCAAGACGTTTTGTTCCGGGCCGATGTCCAAAACGGACTCGACGAAGACACCACGGTTCACTGGCATGGCATCAGATTGCCAAATGCCATGGATGGCGTACCGGACCTGACCCAGAAATCAATCGCGCCGGGAGCCAGCTTCCAATACGCTTATTCACCGCCAGATGCTGGTACGTTCTGGTATCATCCACACGACCACACCGCCCGGCAAATGGGACGCGGCATGGCTGGAGCATTGATCGTTGAGGAGCCGGAGCCGGCCGGTTTTGACCGGGACGTACTGTGGGTTTTGCAGGACTGGGAGTTGCTGCCGGACAACGAGATCGTTGATGGCTTCGACGACGTCATGCAAGGCATGATGGCCGGGAGGATCGGCACAACCGTAACCATCAACGGTACGCTGCCCACGCCGGTACCGCTGCGCGCAGGCGAGCGGATAAGGCTGCGGCTGATCAATGCTTGTCTGGCTCGATTCATGGCGCTGCGCTTTGCCGGGCACAAGGTCGTGGTGATGGCTCTCGACGGCCAGCCGGTTACACGGCCCTTTGAACCTGATGGCGGGCTTACCGTTATCGCACCGGCGCAGCGTGTTGATCTGTTGCTGGAAGCAACGGGGAATCCCGGCAGCACTTACGCAGTCACGGATGAATTCTACGGATACGACGGCAGCTATAAACTCACCGATTTGGCTTATTCCGTAGCGCCAAAATTAATCACCTCGTCGAAGCCGATCACTCTGCCACCAAATCCGGTTCCAGCTCCCGACCTCAAAAATCCAGTACGCCACCACTTAACCATCGTTGGTGGCGGCATGAGTGGCATGGGCATGGGGGGAATGATGGGAGGAATGGGCATGATGGGGGATAGCAACACCCCAGTTGCCATCTGGGGGATCAAGGGCTCGAACGGGCTGAACGAAGGCATGACGCCGATCTTTACCCTGCCACTGGGACGTACTGCACTGATTACACTAACAAACACAACGGATTGGTGGCATCCTATGCACCTGCACGGCTACAGCTTCCATGTCTTATCGCGAAATGGCGTTGTCGCGAAGTATCCGCATATCCGTGACACCGTGATTCTACGACCCAAGGATACCGTGGATATCGCCTTTGTGGCCGACAATCCAGGCAACTGGATGTTTCATTGCCATGTCATCGAACATTCGGATTTTGGCCTGATGACGGTGATTCGCGTTGCCTGACCTCGCCATCAAAAAGGAGAAAAAAATGCTAACCGGAATATTGAGAAAAGCCCTATGCGCCCTCACCGTGCTGACGCCAGTATCGGCGATTGCCGCTCCCATTCAGGCAACACTATATAAAAACCCTGCCTGCGATTGCTGCGAAACTTACGCGAAATATCTCGATAAAAATGGTTTTACTGTGAAGGTCGTGCCGTCACCAAATCTTGATGCCCTGACGCAAGAGGCCGGGGTACCAACATCGTTGGTTGGTTGCCACCTTACTAAAATCGATGGATATGTAATCGAGGGGCATATCCCGGCCTCGATTGTTCAAAAGCTGCTCACCGAGCATCCGCCCATTAAGGGCATAGCTATTGCGGGCATGCCTGCCGGCTTACCGGGCATGCCGAGCATGGCGGGGATGAGTTCCGGACCAATCAATGTTTACGAGGTTGGCCCTGCAATGCCGGTCATATTTGCGACCATTCAGCCAGGCGAATTCTAAGACATTATTTTTCAACATTATCGAGGAATTCTAAAATGTCTGAGACCATAAAGACGACGATCATCACTGGAATTTTGTTTGCCGCCGTGGCTGGCGCATTGGTCGCACAGGCCGCGACGCCCCCCTGCGGCAACAAATGATATGACGCAGGGCAACCGCGGCATGAGGGGTGACCGCGCAGATCAACACGATGAACGCCATGACCAATGAGATCAACGCACAAACCAACCTGCTGACGCATGGTACGGCGCCATCCGCCGGATCGGTGCAGAAATAGCATTCGGCTTTCAATCGCTGTTGGGTATCGAAACAATGTTCTTGCGAGCAAAAATATCTCGTCTGGTTGCATTCGTCTTGCTCGTTTTTCTGGGCGGTTTGATTACGTCTGCGCTTCCAGCGCATGCAGCGGCCACGTCATGGGTTGGCGATGCCAATGCATCGGCGCGTCTGATTACCGCCGTGCAGGCAACCGGCTCCGCTGGACAGATTGACGTGGCCTTGCAAATCCAACTGGCACCGGGCTGGCACGCCTATTGGCACAGCCCTGGTGACGCCGGTATTCCGCCATCCATCGATTGGAGCGGATCGCAGAACGTGCAATCGGCACAACTATATTGGCCAGCGCCAAAGCGCTTTCTACTCGATGGTTTAATTACCCAAGGTTATGAAAATGGCGTTGTGCTCCCGATTGCGGTGGCGCTTGATCAGCCCGACCAGCCGCTGGTTCTCCATACGCTGGTTCATTATGCAGCTTGCAAGGATATTTGCGTTCCATATACCGCCTTGTTCACCCTTCAGCTTCCTACTGGCATTGCGCTGCCTGGTCCCGAAGCGCCGCTCATTTCTCAGGCATGGACCACGATACCAGGGAGCCTCTTTAACGCGGGTATATCTCTATCCTCCGTCATCATATCGAAAGAACCAAGCAGCGTTGCTGGGTTAATTCTGTCGGTGGTGCTCGATACGGGCAGGACAGTTTTATCTAAACCGGATCTCTTTGTTGAAGGCATACCGGCGGCAACACCAGCCGCGCCACATATCCAGTTCGATCCACAAAATCATCGTGCCGTTCTAAGCATATTGTTGACGCGTCAAACGCCGACTGCAATGGCCAGTACACCGTTGCAGTTTACCTTTGAAAATGGAGCGCAAGCCGCGAGTTTTACGGCAACACCCACCATCGGTCCGTTGCCTCGCATGAGCACTGAGTCAAACGATGCGTTAATCTTGCTGATCGCGTTACTAGGCGGCTCAATTTTGAATGTCATGCCCTGCGTATTACCTGTTTTATCATTGAAATTATTTAGCCTGGCGCAGGCCAGAGGCAACGAGCGAACACAATTTCGACTCAACTTTCTGGCAACCGCCGCCGGCGTCATATCGTCCTTCATCGTCATCGCCTTCGTTTTGGTTTTCCTGAAAGCGGCAGGGGCCGCGATCGGCTGGGGCATTCAATTCCAGCAGCCCTGGTTTCTGGGCTTAATGGCTGTGCTGACGACATTATTCGCCGCCAGCCTGTGGGAGTGGCTGCCGATTACAATGCCGGGGTTTGCCGGACAAGCCGTAAATACCAGCAAAAGTCACCACCCGAGGGTAACAGCATTCATAACAGGCGCATTGGCGACCATTCTCGCAACATCATGCACGGCACCTTTTGTTGGAACTGCCGTCGGCTTTGCGTTGGCGCGTGACCCGTTGACGATATTCGGAATATTTCTGGCACTTGGGATCGGCATGGCATTCCCCTATCTAGCGGTGGCGGCGGTTCCTTGGTTGTTGCGTTTTATGCCAAAGCCGGGAGCGTGGATGATCAACGTCCGGATCATTCTCGGCTTCGCGCTTCTTGCCACTTCGATTTGGCTCATTTCTATCATTACGGCAGTGGTCTCACCACACGCCGCACTTATTGCCGGCGGCCTCTTATCGGCAATATTGCTTCTGCTACTTATCCGCCATCGTTGCAATGTCAGCAGAGTTATATTCCGTCGGATGATGGCAGCGTTCACCATCGGGCTGGCGATCACCGCCACGATCATGCCAAGCCTGATGCAACAGGCAATCGTGAAACTGGGGCAGGCGGACACCGCCCCATCCACAATATGGCAACCCTTTGATCCAGCGCGAATCGCCGGGCTTATCGGGCAGCATAAATTGGTTTTTGTAGATGTCACTGCCGCCTGGTGTCTGGTTTGCAAGGTCAATGCATTGGCCGTTCTTGATCGTGATCCGGTTGCCACGCAATTACGAGCATCTAATGTTGTCACGATGCGCGCGGATTGGACTCGTCCGAGTGTTATTATTACGGCCTATCTGGAGAGTTTCCATCGTTATGGCGTACCGTTGGATGTCATTTATGGGCCCGGCGCGCCCTCAGGCATTGTATTGCCGAGCCTGCTGACTTCAGGGCTCGTGATGCAGGAATTCCAGCGCGCTGCGGCGCCACCCAGCAAGCAAAATCAAGCGGAGGTCACAAAATGAGTTTCTACCAGCATCACATCTTGCCTCCATTGCTCAACTTCGTCATGCGGCAAAAGCCGCTACAGCCATTCCGCGAGCGCGTCATTAGCCAAGCGGTGGGCAACGTTCTGGAAATCGGCATTGGCTCCGGCCTCAACCTGCCGCTCTACAAATATGGCGTTCACTCTGTTACCGGTGTCGAGCCGTCGAGTGAGCTTTTGGCAATGGCAGAGCAACAAGCCAAGCGGGCGACAGTGCCCATTGAACTGTTACATGCCTCCGCTGAATCTTTACCGCTCGAATCAAATTCGGTGGACACGGTTGTCACGACCTGGGCTCTTTGCACAATCCCCGACGCAAATGCCGCTTTACAAGAAGCGAGACGCGTACTGCGGCCAGGCGGCAAATTGCTGTTCGTTGAACATGGCCGCGCTCCTGAAAAAGGCGTGGCACGCTGGCAGGATCGCATAGACCCGCTCTGGGGACTGATCGCCGGGGGATGCCATCTCAATCGTCAGATCGATGCGCTCATCACCGAGGCCGGATTTCAAATTGATACCATGCGCCACGCTCGCATGCCTGGACCACGCACACATAATTTTCTCTACGAAGGGCAGGCTCACCCGCAATGAATCCCAATCCGTCTTCACTACCGAATTTGCAAACCAAACAGACCTCCAGATGGCCCAGTCGACTTCGTCTTGCGGCGATTGGCATCGTTGGTGGCATTGCGGCGTCCTTAACGATCGGGGCAGTTGACCCGGCTTTGCTTGGCGTCAACCCGTCTGATGTTCTGGCAAAGGTATTTGGCCTGTCATCGGACGACCAGATAGCAAAAGCCACCGATTCGGCAATCCCGCCCGGCGCGCCGATCGGTGGAGCTTTCCAGCTTACGAATCAGCTTGGCCAACCGGTCACTAATGCTACATATCAGGGCAAATATATGTTGGTATTCTTCGGCTTCAGTCATTGCCCAGACGACTGCCCATTGACGTTGGAAAAGATAGCCCTGGTAATGAAGAATTTGGGGCCGCTTGCCCAACACATTGCTCCGATTTTTATCACGATTGATCCGGCACGAGATACATCTAATGTTCTTGATATCTATCTCCAGAAATTTTGGCCGGAGATGATCGGACTTACCGGAAGCTCTACGCAGATTGCCAGCGTTGCCCATGAATATGACGTATCCTTCAACACGGGGGATCTCGAAGCATCGGGCGCCAGCCTGATCAGTCACTCGACATATCTGTATCTCATGGGACCAGATGGAAAATTTCTTAATCTGTATCCATTTTCCATCACGGTCGCTCAGCTGACAGCGGCACTGAAGGCGCAAGTGAACCAATGATCACGTATAAAGTCTTAAACCGCCGGAATTTTCTATGCGCGTCAGCATTAGCACCTTCGTTTGTTATGGCAGCAACTTCGACCGCGCGAGCTGATAACTTACTGCCGCCTCAACTGAACGAAACAGCGCCGATGCCGTTTCCGGAGCTAGATTTCGCGGTGGAAAGAGGCTCATCCATCGGCCTCAAGACCTTCCGGGGAAAATTCATTCTCCTGAACATCTGGGCAACGTGGTGCGCGCCCTGCCGTGAGGAAATGCCGACGCTTGACCGCCTACAAAGCAAGCTTGGGGGGCCGCATTTCCAGGTCGTACCACTATCAATCGATACCGGTGGCGTCGTCTCGGTGCGGCAGTTTTATAACGAGATCGGGATAAAACATCTCGGGATCTATCTGGATACCACGGGAGACATTATGCAGGTGCTCAACCTCGAAGGCATCCCGACCACATTTCTGATCACCCCGGACGGGCGGCAGATAGGCCAGCTTGCGGGCGCTGCCGACTGGGACAGTCCATCATCACTTTCCTTTTTCAAACGAACCATGGCGGCGGCGTGACTTTAACCTGAACGGAGAACTTAACAATGCAATGCTCTTCTTCATCAAATTCGTGTTCAACATCACGCCAAATAGACCAACGTATTTGGCGTTCGCGCCTGATGCGACGTACCGGCATCATTATCGGATTAATCGCTATTGGCGGCGCGGCATTGGCATTTGGCGGCGGCTGGGGGTGGCTGGTCGCCATTGGTGTTGCGCCGATTATTCTTTCCATCGTGCCCTGTGTGGTCATGTGTGGCCTTGGATTCTGCATGATGAGTATGGGCCAAAAATCTGCTGTACGTCCTACGCTTTCCCCTTTTCAAAACGAAGCCGGGAGTACGGGACCAGAAATTTTGCAAGACGATCTATTTAACCCTTCGACGCCGCGGGGCGTTTAATCGCTCTCAATACCTCAACAATCTGATATAAGGGAGTTTCCCGATATGCGTACGCTAGCAGTCATTGCTTTGGCGTTCACCATCTTGACCATCAATGCCGGAGTAGCATTCGCTCACGCTTATCCGCTGCATGAAAATCCACGCGCAAACGCGGTGCTTAAAACATCACCGAAAGTCGTCTCGATTACCTTCACAGAAGGTATCAACGCTCATTTCAGTGGCATAATCGTGACAGCCCCCAACGGGCAGCGTGTGGACAATGGAGTCGGCGCCCTCGACTCAAAAAATCGCACGCTTTTGAGCATCGGAATTAACAGTCCGCTCGTGCCCGGCGTCTATACCGTCGTCTGGCATGCCTTGTCGGAAGATGGTCATCGGACACAGGGAAGCTATCAATTTTCTGAAGTGCAATGATACTGGTGCCATTGTTAATTCTCCGTGGCGTGGCACGGGGAGTACATGTCGCTGCCTCTCTTTCGATACTAGGGGCAGTGTCCGCGCGTTTGATCTTCTTTCCGATAGCTCTTGAACGAATAGCTTCAGACGTGAGAGAGCAACTCGCCAGATCGATGACCAGACTGCTTCGCGTCAGTCTGTTCATCGCGCTCACTGCAGGGGCCATATGGCTGATTCTGGAAGCAATTTACATCATTGATTCGGATAGATGGTACGATGTCCTTGCATCACTCGCGCCGGTTATCTGGGATACAAATTTTGGCCACCTACTGGTTATTCGGTTAGCCCTATTGATCCTTGCCGTAAGTATTTTTAGCACAACGGGGATGCGGATTCGTATTTGCGCCGCAATTAGCCTAACTGCTTTTGCGATAGCATTGCAAGCCGGTCTCGGCCATGGTGCGGCAATGGCTGGGATTGAGGGGAATGTGCTTCTGGCGGCACTGGTGCTGCATTTGCTGGCTGCCGGGCTCTGGCTCGGTAGCCTGTTACCCCTATATATCGCGATCAGCGCGGCATCGCCGGAAGTTGCCCACAAAATTGCAAAGCGTTATTCTGTTTTGGGCACGATATGCGTCATAACTCTGATCGCCACGGCCACGCTTCAAGCGTGGTTTCTCGCTGGCGGGATTTCTGGACTTGTCGGCACAGCATACGGACGCGTCGCAATGGCTAAGACTTTCATGTTCCTAGTCCTCATCGTTTTTGCCGCCTGTAATCGTAATATATTTACCCCCGCATTGATTGGCGACCAGGCCTCCCTGGCCAAGTCACATCTCCGCAGGATTATTTTTGCCGAGATGCTTGCCGGCCTTACGGTGGTTATTCTTGCCGGTATATTACTGCAACTTTCGCCTGGAATGGATATGGCGATGGCTGGGAATATGTGAGGGCTGATTCTAAATTATTGCAATTCACATCTCTCGTAACCCTGACCAGTTGAGGGAACCACGATGAAACGTGAACACAAACGCCGCGCTGCATTTTCTTGCTGCACCCTCATGCTGAGCGCAGCGCAATTCGGCATTTTCGCTCGCTCGCCGCCAGACTCTACAAATTACAGGTGTTGGAGCTTGGTAAATATTTCATGCTCGCGCAGGCAAACAGCATCAGCGAATGATCGACAGCGCCTGAACGCGGGCTAATTACCGACCGCTTCGGCGTTATTCCCGCGGGTATACGCAGGTAACGCCGATCGCGCTTGGACGATGGTCGCCCGTGTGGCCACCAGGCTGGCGGTTGGCCCGCACATCACCCGGCGGATTAGCGGCGTGCTGCAGCCGGGAGCGATGGCGGCAGATCGGCCAGTTCTGGGCATCGACGATCGCCGCCTGGTCGGTTTTGCGCCGTATAATTCACCAAGCTACGCCACCGCAACCATCATTGAACATGGTATCCTCTGCCGCACCAATCGCGCGGGACTTACTTACCTACCTACGCCATCACTAATGACCCTGCGGGACACGACACGCCACTCGGGCAGAAAGTTTCAGATACGCAGTGTCCTTATAGCTTTACTCTGCAATAAATTGTTTCGTTTTTGCGTTTATTGACTGCTGAGAAGTATGCACGATGTCGCGCGAACTATCGCGATGGAAGCCGAAGTGATTATGTTTGAAACATTCCGTACTGGCAGATTAGTGGATCCTTTAGTCGATAACCTGGGGAACGATATTTTGTTCGAATCGAATAGCGCTATGTTCGCTTCCTCGTAAAGACAGGGATCCGCAGGCAGCAATGCAAAGGTGGCACGATCAACAAGCCTCACCAATTAGCTACGGTTATGCCGCATCGTATGCTTCTGCCGCTCCATATGATCCCGCGAATCTTGACCTCGTTCACCGACCAGATGCCAGAATTCCGCCTCGGCGTGGCGATTGACCAACGGGCGACGGGCCACCCTGGCCAAAAGTTCCGCCACATCCGCGCCGATACGGGCAACACGCGCCAATGTCCCACCATGACGGCGCAATTGCGCCGCCAAAGCGGGCAGAATCTCGGCGAACGCCTGTGCAACCCGGCGGCTCATCAACCGCTCAACCAGCATTGACGGCTGATCCCGGACGTCCCCACGCACTTCCGCGGCCCGGTGAACCCTCTGCATCGCCTGAACAGCCCCACGCCGCAGGCCGACGGCACGGTCGATCAATGCCAGCGCCGCCTCCGTCTCGGGCGCTTGCGCAAAATTGCGGATGACGTTGTTCAACAGATCACCGCGCCCAATCTCTCGCCGGTCGCCCAGCGGCCGCCGCGCAATCACCTCAGCCCGCTCCGCCCCCTCCGATGTCACGATAAAACTCTGCTCCCGATGTCGGCTACCTGATGTATAGGCTCCAAACGCCGTGACCAGTTTCGTGCCGCACGGCATCGCATGAATATGCTCCGTCACGGTGGTGCCCTGCGCGGTATTGGTAGTCAGCGCATCACCATAGGCCAGCTGAACTCTGCCGCTGGCCTCATCGCGCAATGTATCCCAGGCGACCGCCCCTTCCCTGCCCTCACCGTTCCTCAAAGTCAGCCCGAGGGCATCGATAGCCGTAATTTCCAGCACGGACCCGTTGCGACCGATATTCCCGACCGTGCCGGCCTCCGTGAATTTGGCGTTTGTTCGCCGGAACAGGCGCACCCGATCCCCTACGGCAAGCGCCAGTTCGTACTCCCGCTCTCCCGCCCCATCGGTGGCTGTGACTGTGACCTGATTCGTCCCAATTTGCCCCATGGTCCGGCGCTGCTGGCGAATGGCCAAGCTGATGTCATGCGCTTCCGCGTTACTCGGCGCGCTCACCGAAATACTGAAGTCCGGCCGATCTTGGTTCGCCTCAAACCGCTGCCGCCATAGCGATGCCGTTTGCGCCACCGCCTCCTCATACCCGCCCGGCACGATCTGCAACGTGCCGTTTGCATCCTTCCGATGTACCGCCTCCTCTGTCTGGCCATTGCGGAACATCAGCACGGTCTCGCGCTCTTCCTCCGCTTTCTGCCTGATCGAGGAGCCTAATTCCGGCACCTTGTCGGCGCCCAGGGCCCGGCGCAGCAGCTCGATCACCGGCCCGGCCTCCACCGCCTGCATCTGCTTGGGGTCACCAATCATGACCAGTTGGAAGCCCGTCTCGGCCTGCGCTGCCATGATGGCATTCAACTGGCGTGTGCCGAGCAGCCCCACTTCATCAACGACCACGACAGATTTGCGGCCAAGGACCAGCTTTCCCCGCTCCAAATCGCGCAAGAACGCCGTCACAGCGCGCGTATTCTCCACCGCTATCCCCGCCTCCGCCAGATCATCGGATTGCCGCCACGCCAGGGCGATGCCGTGGACGGCCCTGCCATCCGCCTGCCAGGCCCGAACCAATGGCTTCAGCAATGTGCTCTTCCCGGAGCCCGCCACACCGATGGCGAGCCCCACCCGCCCGCAAGTACCAAGTTGGTCGATGATCTGCCGCTGCGCCCTGCCATGCGCGCTGGTAAAATCGATCTCCGGGAATGAGGCCACCGCCGCCGCGATGGCTTTGCGCGAGAGCGCGGCGCTATGGTCGCGCGCCCCAGCCCGCGCTGTCTCGATGAGCGTCTCCTCCTCACGAACTTCGAGCGTCGTGGTCACCGCCACCCGGTCCCTGCCCTGGCGCCCCGGCACATGCCCCCAGATCAATGCGGCGTCCTCACCGCGGCGCTGAACACCACGTTCACGGAAGGCGCGGGTGATGGCGTCCACGTCACCGGCCTCCGCAATACCAGCGGCAATCAGCCCCTTGGCGGCGGCAATCCTTGCATCCGCGCCATCAATCACCGCCCGCCGGTCGAATTGCTTGCCCAGAAGCGGGAGCGCGGCCTGGAAGGCGGTCTCCAGCCGCTGCTCACGGCTGGGAAGAGGCACAATATCATCCGGGCGCAGCACGCTCCGGTGCTCATAACCCAGCCGCGTCGCCGTCGCTCGCCAGGCAGCGAGATCGCTGACATCATCGCTCTTGGCCTCGCGCGGGTTCTGCACCCCGGCTTTCAGTAAGGCGATTTTCCGGGCGGGGGTAAGGGCTTCCCAATCAAGGCCGAGGGATCGCGCAAAAGCCCGTGCGGCTGCGGTGCCGCCGATGGTTCGCTTGCTGAATTGCGCAACCACACTATCGGGCACGGCGGAGAGTTTGGCCATCTCGGTCCGGGCATCGAGTTCCACCTCCACACCGTGGGCGCGCAGATGATTAGCGAGATAGGCTTGATAGAGCGCGCCCCATTCATGAATCCGCCCCTCAAGCAGAGCGAGGTTGATGCTGCCAACCCGCCCGCTCGGCGTCTCGACAAGGTTGAACACGGCAACATGG